>DATLFM010000016.1 GCA_035541015.1 Candidatus Thermoplasmatota archaeon | reverse complement strand
GACTCGGGTGGGGTGGGATCGTCTGCAGCCGGATCTCAAGCTCGCGCTGCCGCACGGTCGCGCCGCCGCTACGCGATCTCGGGACCGGCGCCTGCGGCGCTCGTCTTCTTCGGCTCCTCGAAGCGGACCTGGGGCAGGGGGATCGGCGGCGGCAGGTTCAGGTCCTTCGCGATCCCCACCGCCTGGGGCAGACAAACGCGCATGACGGTCGTGTGGATCTCGCTTGCGATCTCCGGGGGCATCTGTCCGTTCTTCTGCCACGTGCCGGCAAGGGACGTCGCGTCGCCCTCCCACTGCAGCGCGCCCTCGACCTTGATGATGCCCACGGCCGCGTAGTTCGCCGTGTAGCGGAACTCCACGGAGGCGTCGTTGGGCGAGTTCGCGCGCACGAGCGTCACCGTCGAATTGTGGTCGATCTTGATCTGGCCGAGGCGCTCCTGCAGGCGCACGAAGCGCTTGGCCTCGATGCTCGTGAGCTCCACGGCCTTGATGGGCATGGCAGCGGCCATGGGCGGGGAGGGGAAAAACGTTGCTGTCGGGCGGGCGCTACTCGCGCGGGCCACCGACGCCCAACTCGCGCATCTTCCGGTCGAGCTCTGCGAGGTTCGCCTCCTTGCTTTGCTTGAGGTTCTCGAACTGGAAAGACGTGATCTCGCCGCGTTCCATGCGCAGGCGCGCGTTCTCGATGCTGCGCTCCACGTCGGCGCGCTTGGCGCGCAGGATCCGGCTCTCCTTTTCCGCGGCAGTCTCCTCGACCGCCTCGGCCGGGGGGGCCGCCCCGCGCTGGGCCTGCTCGGCCCGCAGCGCGCGGCTGCGCGGCTTGATCCGGGGCCTGCGGCGCTTCCACGCGACGTATCCTCCGCCGACGGCCGCAAGTCCCACGAGAAGCCAAGCGCGAAGAGGATTGGCCTCGTAGAATTCCACAAGCGGGTTGGGCCGCGGCGGCGGGGCCACGAGGAGGATGCCAAACTCCAGCGACTCGGCGTGAAGCGTCTCGTTCGCGTCGTCGAGGATCTCCACCCGATACCGGAGGGTCAAGGACGCGCCCACGGTCGCCTGCGGCAAGACCTCGAAATGCCAGGCGGTCTGGTCCGAGACGCGGCGGCCCTCGTCGACGTCCGCCGACGCCAAAGGACGGCTCTCCCAGGACGCAGGGTCGAGGCCGGAAAGCTCCTGCGGCGCCGAGAGCGGCGTGACGCGAACGCTCCGGTTCTCGGTTCCGTTGTTCGCGGCAAGGAAGGCAACGACGCCCGCGTCCCCCGGCCGGAATTCGACCGTGGGCCGCGCGATGTGACCTTCCGGCAAAGCGTCCACGCGCACGAGGAGGGCCGACACGCGCACGTCCTCGAACTCGACTTCGCGTTGCGCGGGCGACGAGCCCTGCGCCCAGGCCAACGACGGCGCCAAGAGCACAAGGACAAGCGCGACCGCAATCGGCGGAACCGCACGAACGGGGAGCATCGCTCCCGCACCCGCCCGCGTGCCAAAAACCCTTGCGCGGACGCGCGCGCCTGGAAAACCTTATCTACGGGCTTGAGGGATGCGCAAAGCCCGGTGATGCCCGCTGGTGAAAGCCTACCGCGTCGAGGGTGATGTGGCCATGGGCAGCCGCCGCCAGCCGTTCCGGCTCGAGATCGCCTGCGCGAACGTTCTCCAAGCAAAGCACCGCGCGCTTTCGACGCTTGGCAGCCGGCACGGCCTTCCCCGCCGCCTCGTTCGCATCAAGAACATCGCCGAGCTTGCGTCGGGCGACGTGACCGATCCGGCCGTCTCGCACCAGCTCCAAGGATCGGGGTCCGCGTGACGCCCCCAGCCGGCGGCGAGGACCCGCGCGCCCGCGCGCTCTCGCAAGCGGACCTCGAACAGAACCTCCGCCGCGCCGTCGCCATGGCCGAGGAGGCGCGCCAGGCGCTCGAGGCGCTTGGCGAGCAGCGCGCCTACCTCCAGCAGGGCGCTCGTGAGCTCATGGTGAGCCGCGCGGCGCTCACCGCGCTCCGGGACGCCCGCACCGGCGACGAGATCCTCGTTCCGCTGGGGGCCGGCCATTTCGCCCTCGCGCAACTTGCCCGCACGGACGCCGTCCTCGCGGGCGTGGGGAGCGACGTCACGGTGGAGACCACGATCGCCGACGCGCTCGCGCGCATCGAGGCCGAGCTTGCCCGGGCCAAGTCGAGCGAGGAGCGCATCGTCGCCGAGCAGGAGCGGCTCGCCAAGCAGTACGACGAGATCGCGGCGCACGTGCAGGACCTGGCCCCGCAGGAATAGTGATTCCCGTGGGCATGTTCGATCTCCTGCGCGCGAAGATCAAGCGCCTTGGCGGCGCCGAAACCAAGGAGGGCGAGACGCCTTCTCCGCCGCGCGCGCCTTCGACAACCTTCGAGCGCGCGACGCCACGCGCCCCGCCTGCACCCGCGCAGCCGGCACCGCCCTCGGCGGTCGAGCGCAGGGCACCGGAAGTTCCACGACCGGAAGCGCGCCCCGCGGCTCCGGTCCCTGCGCCGGCCGCGACGACGCCGCCTCCGGTCCGCGGCAAGGGCGTGGCGCCCGAGAAGGTGAAGGAACTCCTCTACGACCTCGAGCTCATGCTCCTTGAAGCCGACGTTGCGCTCCCCGTCGTCGAGACGATCAAGGAAGGATTCAAGAAGCGCCTGGCCACCGTGGACCCCGGCGGCAATCTGCAACGCGCCGTGGAGGAGGCGCTCAAGGAGACGCTGCTCGAGCTTCTCTCGAAGCAGACGTTCGACTTCGACCAGTTCGTCCTGGAGCACGAAAAGCCGGTCGTCTTGATGTTCGTCGGCGTGAATGGCACGGGCAAGACGACCCAGATCGCGAAGGTCGCGCAGCGCCTGCGCGGCAACGGGTACTCCTCCGTCCTCGCAGCCGGGGACACGTTCCGCGCCGGCGCCATCGAGCAGATCGAGAAGCACAGCGAGCGCCTCAACATGAAGGTCGTCAAGCACGTGGCCGGCGCCGACCCTGCCGCCGTGGCCTACGACGCGATCCAGCACGCCAAGAGCCGCAAGAAGGACGTCGTCTTGATCGATACGGCCGGGCGCATGCAGACGAACCTCAACCTCATGGACGAGATGAAGAAGATCAAACGCGTGGCGAAGCCGCATCTGGTCGTCTTCGTCGGCGATGCGCTTGCGGGCAACGACGCCGTGGAGCAGGCCCGCAAGTTCGACGAGGCCGTCGGCATCGGCTGCGTCTTCCTCACGAAGGTGGACACCGACGCCAAGGGGGGCGCCGCGCTGTCGATCGCAAACGCCGTCGGGAAGCCCGTGGCGTTCCTGGGCGTGGGCCAGGAGTACGAGGACCTCATTCCCTTCGATCCCGCCTGGGTCGTCGACCGGATCTTCGGGGAGTGACCGCGTGCGCGAAGCGCTGACGGTCGTCGCGCTTGCGAACCTTCTCCTGGCCGGTTGCGCGACGCCGGGCGAGCGGCCGTCGCCCGAAAATGAGATCCGCGTGTTGACCTTAAGCGCGGAGCAGCCGACTGAGTTCTCCGAAGGCTCGCCGGCGGCCGGCGGGACGCTGCTTGTCCACCTCGTCCGACGAGCGGCGTGGCCGCACTACCGTGAATTCGTGGACAGCGGGCTTGCCGACTTCGTCGCGCCTCCGCGGGCAGAGCGCGGCTCCATCGTCACGATCGAAGGCGGCCAGAACGTCACGCGGGTCGAGTTCCTGCTCGACGGGCGAGGCGAAACCTCCTTCCGGTTCGAGGGACGCGACCTCGTCGTCCGGCTTGAGGTAAGCGGCGGCACGGGGACGGTTCGAGGCTCCTGCCGGCCGTACTACCTTTCGCACGATCCGGTGGACCGCGACATTCCGCCCGGCTTTCTCGCCGAAGTGCCATTCCGCATCGCGTGCGACTCCGGCGGCTCCTAGGGCACGGGGGCGCGCATCGTGGCAAGCGGCGCCGTCGTCGACCGGCTTTGCCGGCCGGTAATCGTGTTACCGCGCGTTCATCTAGGTGCGCCGGCCAGGATGCAACGTCGGTTCTCGGGGCGGAATCTGCTCTTGGCGCTTGACCCGAGCCAATCATGTCCTTTCGCACCCCGCCGACCGATCCAGCCCAATTGCGCGCATGGCTTTCCCAAAGCGAAAAACTCGCGATTGCGTGCCTGGAGGCGGCATGGCGCCGCGGACCTGGACGCGCAACCCGACGGCTCGTGGATCTTGCGCTGTGGGAACTCCGTCGCGTGCGTCGCATTCGGCTCGTGCTGGCGTTGAGCGAACGCGTGGCGGCCGAGCCTGCCGGCCCGTCAGACGCTGCGCTTGAGACTCTCTCGCAGGAAGCCATTCCATGGCTTCGGCAAGACGAGGCCACGACCGACGGTGAGGTGGCGGCGCTCTTGGCCCGGGCGCGCGACGTGGAGGCGCAAATGCCGGCCAGCCTGGCCGCCAGGACGACGTGGGACCCGCCGCTTGTCGTCGGGCGGTTGGCCGTCGGGGATCCAAGCGCGCCACTGCGCTCCGGCATCCGCGGGAATGGAGACGCCCACCACGCGGAAGGCTCTCACGCCAAACAATAGGCGTTTGACCCCCCAGGCAGCCTGCTCTGCCTTCTGACCGCCCCGCGGCGCCGCTAGGGCGCCACCAAAATCTTCATGGCATGGCAGCCGGCAGGGGCCGTGGTGCCCCCATGGAACCTGCCGCGCGAGCGATCCTTCTTGCCGCCCTCGTGACCGTCGTCGGGATCGCAGGGTGCCTCGGGTCGCCGGCCGCGGAAGAGCCCGCGTCCGAGGAGCTGGGCGCGCACGAAACGCCCCCTACCCAGCCGGCGGACGACGCCGTGCAGGCGGTCGCGGACGCTGCCGAGGGCGCTCTTGCATCGCCCCCCGGTGCGCCCGAGTTCCCGGTCCTCCGACAATACGGCTGCACCACGACCTTCGGCCGGTTCGACGCCCCGATGACGTGGGCACAAGAACAGATGCCCGCCGGATTCGCGCCGCGGTCCGGCGTGACGGGCGACTCGGCCGTCTTCCTTGTGAAGACGTGGACGTGCGCGCGCGGGACCATCGGCGATCGCCCGGTGGAAGGCCCAGCGCACGCCATCTACTACCTCCCGGTGAAGGCTCCCTCGCAGTACGCGTCGGCCAACGGCAACGATTACGTCCTGCTGGGTTGGATCGCAAGCGATCCGGAGGAGACGGCTGTGTACCGCGCGTGGAACTTCCCCGCGGAGACGGGCGAGGTGTCCGTGAGCGCAACCCGCCTGGCGGCCGCGGTGGCCGGCAAGACCCGAGCGGTCGGTGGCGGCTCCTCCATCGAGCTCGACCTCGCCTCGCAATCCCCGACCGCGTTTGGGGATTACATGGCGCGATACTTTGGCGTGTCGGCAGGGAGCGTCGCAAACGCCGTCGACATCTTCGTCGGGGGCGGCGAGCAGGGGAGCTTCGGCGCTGCCGCGCTTTCGATCGCAGGCCCTCGTCAGCCGTTCACGACGCCCGTGGCAGGTTCCGCTTCGACCCAGTTCTGGCCGGCGGAAACGATGACCTATCAGTGGACCTATGTTCCCGTGCGGTCCGGCTGAGTCCGGTCAAGGCGTCGGGGAGTCGCCGTCCCAGCGATAGAACCCTTGCCCCGTTTTCTTCCCGAGCTTCCCCTCGCGGACGAGCCGGCGCAGGACCTCGGGCGGCCGATACGTGTCGTCGCGAAGCTCGCGGTGAAGATGCTCTGCGATGGCAAGGCGCACGTCGAGACCGACAAGATCGCTCGTGCGAAGGGGGCCCATCGGGTGGCCGTAGCCAAGCTCGAGGGCCGTGTCGATGTCCGAGGCGCTCGCCACCCCCTGCTCCACCATGCGCATGGCTTCGAGGCCAAGCACGACGCCCAGGCGCGAGCTTGCAAAACCCGGGCTGTCCTTCACGACGATGGGCGTCTTGCCCATGTGCCGCGCGGCTTGCACGGTCGCCGCCACGACGTCCTCGCGCGTGCGCGCGCCCCGCACGACCTCGACCAGCCGGAGCACGTACGGGGGGTTGAAGAAGTGCATGCCCACGACGCGGCCAGGATCGGCGACGCCGTGCGCGATGCCGTCGATCGAGAGGCTGGACGTGTTGCTCGCCAAGATGCAGGCGGGCGGAACCGCGCGCTCGACCTCGGCGAAGACTCGCCGCTTGAGATCGACGGATTCGGGGATCGCCTCGATCACGAGGTCGGCCTCCGCGCACGCCGCGGCAAGATCCGTCGTCGTCTCGATGCGCGCGAGGGCCTCGTCCGCGGCCCGAGCGTCGACCTTGCCCTTCTCGACGCCCTTGCGCAGGTTGGAGCGGATCTTGCCGACGGCCGACTCCAGGAGCTTGTCGTCCACGTCGCGCAGCCGGACCGAGCACCCGGCAAGCGCGGCCACGTGCGCGATGCCGTGGCCCATCGTTCCGCTGCCAAGGACGGTGACCCGGCGCAGGTTCGTCTCGATCCCCGCGCCGCCCACCGAGCCTGCGGTACTTAAGGGTGACTGCGGGGCGGGACGAGAACGACGGCCGTGACGCAAAGGCATTGCTGCGCGGGCCGCGCACCCTAGGGATCGCCTGGTGGCGGCCCCCGGGGCTTGCCCGCATCGCCATCGGGCTGCAGGTATCCGCCGACGCGCTCGAGCCAGGCGTTGAACCTGCCAAAGAATCGTGCCGCGGGGCTGTGGCGCCGGACGAGGAGGACCGAGGCGGGCGATTCCGCCGCCACGCGCTCGGGGACGGTGCCCACAAGCGTCGTCTTCCACGCGGGCGCCTCGCTTGCGCCAAGCACAAGCGTGTCGCCGGCGCCTGCCGCCGACAGGAGCGCGGCCTGCGGGTCCGGATTGCGGATGGTCTCGACGGTGGCCTCCCACGGGCCGATGCCCGCGTCGGCGATGGCGCTTGCGAGACGAGCCTCGGGTTCGACCTGCGCCTCGGACGTTACGACCGTGACGGCCACGAGGGGCTGGCGTCGGCTGCGCGAGAGCACCTTGGCCACCTCGGCGCCCAGGCGCAGATGGCGGGAGCGGCCGCGCACGGCCACGACGACACGCGGCGTGGACCCGGCGACGGCCGCCTGCCCGGGCCGCAGGAGCGCCACGTCCGCCGGCGCGTCGCGGACGACCGGGTCGAGCGTGGACCCAAAGACGTGCTCGCGAAGGCTTGGCCTTCCGCGCCAGCCGAGCAAGATGAGGTCCGAACGTTCCTCCTCGGCCGTCTCGACGATGGCGGCGGCCGCGTCGTGCGCGATCTTCACGATCGAGTGCACGGGCACGTCCGGGGGAAACGCGGCGGCGGCCTGCGCAAGGATGGGTCGCGCCTCGTCGGCGCGGTCCAGCGCGGCGGACGGCAGCGTGTTGAAGGGCACGGTCAGGACGTGAAGGAGGACGACCTCGCCGTTCCGGTCGCGCGCAAGCTCGCTTGCCACGGCGGCCATCGGCGGAACCGTGGCGGGGTTGGCAACGGGCAGCAGGATTCCATACCGCTCCTCGCCCAACGCCCGCTTCTCGTACGCAAGTGCCGTGCGGATCGCGGCCGGCTCGACGTGCCGCCGGGCGTACGCGTGGTGGACGAGCGCGCCCAGGACGACCCACCCGGCGGCCGCAAGCCACGCCGTCGGGCTGAAGTGGAACAGCGCCACGGCGAGCACGATCTGGGCCGCGATTCCGACGAGCGGCAGGGCGGGAAACCAGGGGGCGCGGAACCGGTCGGAGCGCGGCGCAAGCGAGCGCCGCATCGCGATGTAGCTTGCGTTCACGAGCATCATGAGCAGCAGGAACATGACGCCGGCGGCGGCCGCGACCTGCTGGATCGGCAGCAGGGCGGCCATCCCCATCACGATGCCGCCGCTGAACAGGATGCTTGCCGCGGGCGTTTGGGTTCGCGGGTGGACCCGCGAGAAGAATCCGGGCAGGGAGCGGTCGCGCCCCATGGCAAAGCTCACGCGAGAGCTGCTGTAGATCGTGCTGTTGAGGGCGGTCACGTTGCTCAGCATGGCGCCCACGAGGACCACGATTGCGCCCACGCCAAACGGGACGAATTGCGCTGCGGCCTCGACGAGGGCGAGCTCCTGCCGCTGCGCGAGCCATTGCCAGCTTGTCATTCCGGCGTCCGGCACCGTCGCGGCCAACGCGACAAACGCGACGAGCACGAGAAGCGGGCTTACGATCGCCACGCACAGGAGGATCGCCCGCGGGACGTTCCGCTCGGGGCGGCGAACCTCCTCCCCGGCTTGTGCGACGATCTCGAATCCTTGGAAGGCGATGACCGTAAGGCCCATGGCAAGGAACATGCCGACGAGCCCCTGAGGGAACAGGAGCGCCGGGTCGCCAAGACCGAGCTGGCCCAGGCCCTCCGGCCTCGCGACGATCGCGGCAAGCCCGGACCCGACGAAGATGCCAAGTGCAAGGAGGACGACGAGGGTGACGGCCGCTTCGGCCCGAATCGCCTGCTTGGCGCCTGCGACGTTGAGCGCCACGAACGCCGCCGTGACCGCCACGGCCATCGCGTTGACGAGCGGACCCTTGGCAAGCTCGGGATCCAACGGACCGTAGGCGCCAAGGAACCACAGAAGGTAGGCGGCGCTCGCAAGCGCGTACACGGCGCACGCCACGGCGTGGGCAAACCAGTTCATCCAGCCGCCGAGGAAGCCCCACGGCTCGTGCAACGCCTGGCGGACCCAGACGTATCCCCCGCCCGCGTCGTGGCGAACGGAGGAAAGCTCGGCGTAGACGAGAAGCGTGGGCACGAGGACCAAGGCGTTGAGCGCCAGCGCCAGGAACACGGCCGGACCGGCGAGGCCCGCGGCGATGCCGGGCAGGACGAAGATGCCGCCCCCCACGAGGGCGCCTACGCCAAGCAGCGTCGCGTCGGCAAGCGTGAGCTCCCGGGCCAGGCGAACCGTGGGCTCGGCGGCGGATTCCGCCGTTCGCGTGGGACCCGCGCCGGCCTCGCCCTGGGTCACGACCGCCAAGCCCCGGCGCCCTACTTGGCTGCTTCGCTTTGCTCGACGGCAAGCTCCGTCAGCGCGGCTTCGACGACCCGCGACAGGTAGTAGGGGGCCTCGGGCACGCAGGTGAAGGGAACGGCTTCCTTGAGCTCGTCGAGCTGCTGCATGAACGTCCGGTACCCGCGAAGGCCAGGCTCGTCCAGCCGGCCGGGCATCGGCGCCACGCGACCCAAGAGCAAAAGGCCCTTCACGGCAAGCGGCTCGTAGAGGGGATAGCTCGGAAGTTCGAAGTGCGCAAGGGACGCGGCCTGCCGCGCGTCCAGGCCGTGTCGGGCGAGGCGCAGCAGCGGCTTTGCGTCCGGGTAGTGGAGGTCGGCAAGCGCGGCCTGGAAGTCGCGCACGAGATCCGACGCCACGGCGGGCGCGGGGCCCGGCGCGCGAAAGGCAAGCGCGCGCGCCACTTCCGAGCCGTCCGGCGGGCGGTGAGCGAGGTAGATGCCGAGGTGGTACGCGGTCTCCTCGCGCGCGTGGCAAGCCCAGAACAACCGAGGCACCTGCTCGAAGAACTCCTGGTCGGAGAGCGTTGCGCCCGGCCTCCGACGGGAGGCGACCGCCTGTCCGCGCATGCCACGCCGCCGCCTACGCCGCCGCGGGACCGCCCTTGGGCGCGATCCAGTCGGGCGTCTTGAAGATCTCGTCGAGCCGCGCTTTCGTCTCCTCGTTGGGCAGGTTGCGCGCGAGGTAGTCCTCGTACTCGCGGTCGGAGAGGCGCTTGCCGTGGATGTCGTACGGTTGGCCGCCGTGCTCGGAGAGCTTGGGATCGCGCCGGAACTTGAGGTCCGGCACGACGAGCTTGGGCTCTCCGGGCGCCAACAGCGCGTTGAGCTGGACGACGAGCTCCTCCACCTCGCGCCGGTACAGCGCGCGCGCGTGGGCGTTCAAATCGTCGAGGTCGGGCGTCTCCGCGTTCGTGTCCTCGTCGTAGCGGCCCTTCAGGCCCCACACGTAGTAGAGCCGCGCGGGGGTGGATTTGTCCTTGCCAAAGAGGTCGAAGGCCGTCGGGACCCACTTGTTGAAGTACTGCTGCACGATCGCCGTGGGGATCTTGCCGGCTTGGAGGATGCGGCGAAGGCCCGTCTGGCCCGTACCCAGATGGAAGCTCTCCTCCTTGAGCATGGGGCCCATGGACTTCGCAAGCGGCGCAAAGCCGCTGTGGGAGAGCATGCGGAGCTGATACTTGCCGTCCCGGTCGACGAAATCCGTGTAGGTGAAGAAGTCGAGCCAGTGGTCGACGGGCTCGTTGAAGCTTCCCAGGAGCCGCTCCTTGTTCCACGAGCGGCGCTGCAGCTGTTTTTGCGCCTCGATGGCGCCCGTCTTGCCAAAGTGCGTGACGAGAAGGTAGCACATCTGCCAGCCGTGCCGCATCTCCTCGCTCATGACGCGCAGGATGGACTTGAGGTCGTAGTCGGTGGGCGCGGTCTTCACGAGGTGGCGCTGCTGCTCGACGCTTGCAAACTCCGTGTCGCCCTGGTACACGATGAGGTTCATGAGGCCGTCGCGCATGTCCTGCAGCGGCACCTGCATGGGCGTCTCCCACTTGGGGCGCCCCTTGAACTCGCCAAACTCGACGTTGGGCCCGCACGGATCTCCGAACTTCTCCTCGAACTTGAAGTCGCCAAGCAGCTGCTTGGGGAAGCCGATCTCCGTCTGCCAGGCTTGGAACTCGCGGATCCAGTCGTCGAAGGTGCGGACCGTCTGCGCGGGCATGGCAAACCCGAATCCGGATGCGCATCCCCGGGAGATGACGGTTGCGCCACGCGCGCCGAAAACCGTATACGACCGTATACGATTCTTGTGCCATGACTCGGATGCTCCAGGTGACCGAACGGGCCTACGAGACGCTGCGTTCCCTCAAACGGCCGGGCGAGAGCTTCTCCGAGCTTCTCCTACGGCTGGCCGGCGAACGGTCCCTCCTGGAGGCCGTAGGCGTCCTCGACGAGGGCCAGGCCGCCGCCATGGAAGCCACCGTGAACGCGGCGCGCGAACGAAGCCGCCGCCGGCGCGGCCGCCAGCTTCGCGAGCCCCGGTGAGACCCATGCCGATCCTCGACACGACCTTCCTCATCGACGTGCTCCGCGGCCACGAGCGCGCCGTCGATCTCCTCGCGCGCCTTGAGCCCAAGCGCGACCCGCTTTCGATCTCCGCCGTCACGCTTGCCGAGTTCCACCGCGGCTTTGGCACGGTGAACGTGCCGGACGCGGTGCGCGCCCGCGTGGTCGAAACCGTCGAGGGTCGGATCGTGCACGCGCTCGACGAGCAAGCCGCAAGGATCGCAGGCGAGATCGAGGCGCGTGCCTGGCGGAAAGGCGAGCCTCTGGACCCCGAGGACGCCATGATCGCGGCGACCGCGCTTTCCCGCGGCGAGGCGCTCGTGACCCGGCGCACGACGGTGTTCGGGCGAATCGAGGGGCTCCGGTTGCAAACCTACTAGGCCCCGGCGGCGCATAGGGCACCGATGCTCGTCGACGGCGCCATGACGCGCGCGGTGGTCACGGTCGACCCTTCGGACACCATCCGTCAGGCGGCCGCGCGCATGCGCGAACGCCGCGTCGGATGCGTCGTCGTCGCCCAAGCGGGCCTGCCGGGGGGCGTGCTCACCGAGAGCGACATCGTGCGGCTGGTGGCGTCGGGGGCGGACTTGGATCGGATGCGGGTGGCCGAAGCGATGTCGAGCCCCGTCGTGACGGTCGAGCCGGGGGCAAGCCTCGACGCCGCCGCGGAGCTCATGCGCGCGCGCAACCTCAAGCGGCTCGTCGTCGTGCTGGGAAGCGACATCCGCGGCGTCCTCACGGTGCGCGACGTGGCCTACGCGCAGCCGGAGATCGCCAGGGCCTACCTGAACGCGATGACGGCGCGGCCCGAGGATTGATCAGGCCGGCTACTTGCCCTGGAAGCGGGGCGGGCGCTTCTCGACGAAGGCCGCAAGGCCCTCCTTGGCGTCCTCGCTCTGGAAGAGCTGCTGCTGGAGCTCGCGCTCGATCGCAAGCGCGCTCTCGAAGGGGACCTCGGCGCCGCTCTGCACGGACCGCTTGATGAGCCCCACGGCCTTTGCGGCCTTGTTGGGCGGCACAAATTGCATGCACCACTCGAGCACCTGCGCCTTGAACTCCTCGGAGGTCTTCGCGTCGAGGATCTCGTTCAGGACGCCAAGCTCCTGCGCCTCCTCGAAGGTGTACTTCGCGCCGGTGCACATCCATTCGATGGCCTTCGCCTTGCCCAGGATGCGAACGAGGCGCTGCGTGCCGCCGGTGCCGGGAAGGACGCCGAGGTTGACCTCGGGCAGGCCGATCTGCCCGCCGTTGCGGCGGGCGAGGCGAAGGTCGGCCGCCATGGCGATCTCGAGGCCCCCGCCCACGCAGTGGCCGTTGATGGCCGCCACGACGAGCTTTGGCGTGTGCTCCAGGCGATTCAACGTCTCGTTGGCGTGGAGGCAGAAGAAGTACTTCCAGCGCGGGGTCACGCTGTTGAGCATCTGGATGTTGGCGCCGGCGGAGAAGAACTTGTCGCCCGCTCCGGTGAGGAGGATCACGTGCACGGCGTCGTCGAAGCGCGCCTTCACGATGGCTTCGTCGAGCTGGCGCATCATCTCGTGCGTGTAGGTGTTGGCGGGCGGGTCGTTCATCTCGAGGATGGCGACCCCGTTCTTGGTGGAGTAGTTGACGAGCGTCTTGCCGACGGGAGGCGTCCAGCCCTTCTCGGTCATGGGAATCGGGGCGACCAAGGCGCAGAGCCTTCTTGAACCTTGCCCCCGGCGCGTCACCATCGGTACAGCCGGCGTCCCAGCGCCTGGCGCGTGGCGTCCATGCGGACGCGAAGCTCCGCGGCGCGCTTGGCGGCGCCGCCGCGCTCCGCGCGGTGCAGATCGACGGCCATGGCGTCGAGCTCGTCGCGCAAGCGGGCGTCCTCGACGTCCTCGGCCGCCGCGGCCGCAACGGAGGGCCGTCGAAGCCACGACACGGCCAGGAATGCGCCGGTGATCGCAAGGAGCGTCGCCTCGAGGATGGGCGCGCCCGTCGCCGACCCGGAGAACAGGCCGGCGGCGCCCAGAGGGATCCCGACGAGCACGGCGATCGAGAGCGAGCCGACGAGCGCAACGAACCCGTCGTACACCGGTTCGGACCCAAAGCGCCGCTCGGGATGCACGGCGCGATGGAGCGCGAACCCCGGAAGCAGGAAAACGAGGAGGATGGAAAGGAGAAGTCCAAGGGGATCCATGGGTCACCTCAGGCGGGAACGGCGACGGTCTTCGAGAGGTCCTCGCGGCGCACCTCGCGGCTGCGGAGGTAGCCTGCGAACAGGAGCACGGTCCCCGCAAGCGTGCCGAGGTGGAACACGAACGCGCTCTGCTCGACGGAGAGCCCCGTCTGGCCCCCCGACGGGAGGAAGTGCGTGACAATGAAGACGAGGGCGCCGGCCGCGATGAGGAGATTGTAGGTGCCGCCCGTCTTGCGCCAGGACCCGACGGCGCCGCCGAGGAGGAACGCCGCGGCGGGGACGTCGAGCAGCGGGTGCAGCACGCGCGTGAGCGTGGTGGCAAAGACGCCCGTGGGGACCTCCCCGGCGGTCGCGGCGCTTTCGAGCGCCTCCACGCGCACGGCGTCGACGGCGGAGAAGACGAGGAGGAGGACGCCCACGACGGCCACGTACCCGAGCGCGGCAAGCGTGGCCGTGCGGTGGGAGAGAAGAGCGATCGTGCCGGCCCCAAGGAGGCCCACCATGATGGCCGTGACGGGGAAGTACACGCGGTAGAGCCCCTCGCTCCATCCTCCGGTGATCGCAAGCACCTCGATCGCGCTTGCCACGACAAAGAGCGCAAGGCCCGCGGCCCAGAGAGCCTGGTGCAGGCGGCGGCGCTCCACAAAGCGCATCGCCAGCAGGGCGGCGAAGACGGCCGAGAGGGCGGCCGTGATCGCCGGGATCAACCACTCGCTCATTGGGGCGGGCACAGGAGTCCGCCCTATAAACCTATTCCGGAAATCGCCGCGATGCGTTTCCTGCGCATATGCGCAGTAACCTCAGAATCCGCGGCTATTTTCGCTCCATGATCGCAAGCTGCGCCTTGTGCCCGGAGAGGTCGGCGCCGTGCACGCTCTTCCATACGCGCTCGGCGAGGTGCCGGGGCACCTCGATCTCGCTGTGGGTCTCGTAGACGTCCACGTTGCCAAGCTCGCCCTCGTACAGGCGCGCGAGGCGGTTCACGTGCTGGTAGAGGCGCATCATGGACATGCCGTGCGACTTGCCGAGGTTCAGGCGGAAGTGGACCATGCCAAGCTTGTCGGCGTACTCGTGGAAGTCGAATACGTGCCGGATCCCGTCCTTCTCGCCGGCCTGCAGGGACTGGAGCTTGAACTTCGTGCCCGCGCCCTCCTCGAAGGCGGCAACGAGCTTCTCCTCCTCGCGCGTGACGAAGGTGATGGCCTTGCCGATGGCGCCCATGCGGCCCGTGCGGCCGATGCGGTGCACGTACCACTTGGGGTCCTCGGGCATGTCGTAGTTGATGACGTGCGAGCAGTGGCTGATGTCGATGCCGCGCGCCAGCACGTCGGTGGCGATGACCGTGCGGATCTGCCCCGTGCGCACCTCCTCCATGACCTTGTTGCGCACGGCCTGGCTCATGTCGCCGTGGAGCATCTCCGCGCGGTGACCGTGCGCGCGCAGGAGCTTGTGCACGCGCTCGACCTCGCGTTTGGTCGAGCAGAAGACGAAGGCCATCTCGGGCTTCTCGGTCTCGAGGATGCGGTAGAGCGCCCAGATCTTGTTGCGGTAGCCCACGCGCAGGTAGATCTGCTCGGTGTTGTCGAGCGTGAGCTTGTCCTCGGAGACGTTCACGAAGACGGGCTCGGGCATGTACTTCTCGGCAAGCGTGCGGACGACGCCGGGCATGGTGGCCGAGAAGAGGAGCCATTGGGCGCCGCGGGGAACTTGGCGCACGATCCAACGGATGTCGTCGATGAAGCCCATGTCGAGCATGCGGTCGGCCTCGTCGAGGACGAAGTGGCGAAGGCCCGACAGCACGAGCGCGCCGCGCCGCATGTGGTCCATGACGCGCCCGGGCGTTCCCACGATGATGGGGACGCCGTCTTTGAGCGCCTTCACCTGGGGACCAAAGCCCACGCCGCCGTAGATGGGCGCGGCGTGGATGCCCTTTGCCTTGCCGATGCTGTTGATCTCTTCCGTGACCTGCTCGGCAAGCTCGCGCGTGGGTACGAGGACGAGCGCGCGGAGGCCCTGCTCCTCGGGCGAGAGCCTCTCGATGAGCGGGATGCCAAAGGCGGCCGTCTTTCCCGTGCCAGTCTGCGCCTGGCCGAGCACGTGGCGGCCGGCGAGCACCGGCGGGATGGCCTGGCGCTGGATTTCGCTTGGCTCCGAGAATCCCATGGCAGCGAGCGCTTCGAGCACCTCGCGGGAGAGGCCAAGGTCGGAGAACGTTGGCTTGGGCGGCATCGCCGCCGCCGGCTCGGGTTCCGTCATCGGGACGCCGCGCTATTCCGGCTAGGGCATAAGAACGTTTGGGGCGAAAGGTCGGCGAGGAACCCCGCGAGGGCTAACCTTATGTCCCCGTCGCGAATCTTCGGTGGGTACGAAGTTGCCGGTCGGCCGCGTTCTCGTTTCGGTCCACGATAAGTCGGGCGTCGTGGGATTCTGCCGGCGCCTCGCTGCGTTGGGCGCCACGCTCGTGTCGACCGGGGGGACCGCCCGCGCGCTCGCCGAGGCGGGCCTCCGGGTCGTTCCGGTCGAGGAGGTCACCGAATCCCCCGAGATGATGGAGGGCCGCGTGAAGACGCTGCATCCTCGCATCCACGCGGGCATCCTGGCGCGGCGGGATCGGCCCGACGATCTCGACACGCTCTCCAAGCACGGCATCGCGCCCTTCGACCTCGTGGTCGTGAACCTGTATCCCTTCGAGGAGACGGTCGCGCGGCACGCCTCGCTTGGGGAGGTCCTCGAGAACATCGACATCGGGGGCCCGGCCCTGCTGCGCGCGGCGGCCAAGAACTTCCCGCACGTGGCGCCCGTCACGAGCCCTGCGCAGTACGACGACGTGGCCGCGGAGCTTGAGTCCACCGCCGCGCTCTCGAGCGACACGCGCGTGCGGCTGGCGGCGGCGGCGTTTGCCCACGTGGCGCGGTACGACGTCGTGATCGACCAGTACTTCCGCCACCGTCTGCGGCAGGACGACTTCCCCTCGGTCCTCAACCTTTCGTTCGAGAAGCTGCAGGACCTCCGCTACGGCGAGAACATGCACCAGCGGGCGGCCTTCTACCGTAGCAAGCCCACGCGCGAGCCTTCGGTCGTGACCGCGCGCCAGGTCCACGGAAAGGAGCTTTCGTACAACAACATCCTCGACACGGACACGGCGATCGAGGTCGTGAAGGATTTCGCGCGGCCCACGGCGGCGATCATCAAGCACGCGACGCCGTGCGGGATCGCGGCGGCCGACGACGTTCTGTCGGCATGGCGCGGCGCCTACGCTTGCGACACGTATTCGCCCTTCGGGGGCGTGGTGGCGCTCTCGCGCACGGTCGACGAGGCCACGGCCGGCGAGATGGCCAAGCTGTTCCTCGAGGTGGTGGCCGCGCCGGGCTTCGCGGAGGCGGCGCTCTCGATCCTGCGCGAGAAGAAGAACCTGCGCCTGCTGGAGGTCCCGCATCTCGACCAGCACGGGGTCTGGGGCGGCCTCCAGTACCGAAGCGTCAAGGGCGGCCTCCTCGTGCAGGACCTCGACATTCGCGAGCCCGACACGTCGAAGTGGACGGTCGTTACAAAGCGGCACCCCACGCCCGAGCAGACGGCCTCCATGCTCTTTGCCCAGAAGGCCGTGCGTCACGTGCGCTCGAACAGCGTGCTCTTCGTGCAAGGCGAGGCCACCGTGGCCATCGGCGGCGGGCAGACGGCGCGCGTGGACGCCGCCCGCCTTGCGGCCTGGAAGGGCGGCGAGCGGCTGCGCGGATCGGTCATGGCCTCCGACGCCTTCTTTCCGTTCCGCGACGGCATCGACGAGGCGGCGCGCGTGGGCGTGGCCGCGATCGTGCAGCCCGGAGGCTCCGTCCGGGACGCCGAGGTCGTGTCGGCCGCCGACGAGCACGGCATCGCGATGGTGTTCACGGGCCAGCGCGCGTTCCGGCACTGAGGCTTTCTCCGGCCGGCGGCTCGGACGCCGTGGCCGGCGCGCCCCCCTTTGCGGGGCGGGGCCGCGAGAGGCTCGCGGCGGCGCCGGCGGCAAGGAGCACGGCGGCCACGACGAAGACCGCGTGCATGGCCGACACGAACGCGAGGGGCTCGGAGTCGAAGCCGGCCGGCGCAAGCAGGAAGAAGATCTGCGCCGAGACGGCCGTCCCAAGGGCCATGCCCAGGTTGCGCATGGTCGCGATGACGCCCGACAGGGCGCCCAAGGAGTCGCGCGCGACGGCGCCCAGAAGCGCGCTGTTGTTGGGCGCGGAGAAAAGGCCGATGCCCACGCCGACGAGGGCAAGCTCGGCGGCCACCATGAGCAGGCTTGCGCCGGGGCCAAGGTTGGACAAGAGCAGGAACCCGGCCGCCGCCACGGCCAATCCAAGCGGGGCAAGGAAGTTCCATCCTCGCCGATCGTGGAGGCTTCCCGCAAGAGGGCCCACGATCGAGAAGGCGATCGGGTTGGCGACGAGCACGAGGCCGCGCTCGGTGGGGCTTGCGCCAAGGACGTCGGTGAGGTAGAACGGGACGAGGAAGCTTGCCGCCGCGTAGCCGAGGAAAGCGAGGCTCACGCTGGCAAGGCCGGCCGCAAGGAACCGGTCGCGCAGGCCCGCCGGCAGGATGGGGGCCCGAGCGCGTCTCTCGCGGAGAACGAAGGCCGCCAGGAGCACGACCGTGGCGGCGGCCAGCGGAAGCCTCGCGGACGCGATGCTCACGGCGCCCACGAGCAAAAGGACGGTTGCCGCCAGGAGAATGCAGCCCGGCAGGTCCGCGGACCGGCCCGACGCGCCCGGCGCGATGGCGGATCGGGCGAGCAGGATGCCGGCTGCGCCCACCGGGACATTCAGGAGGAAGACCCAGCGCCACCCAACGAACTCGTCGATGACGCCGCCCAGCACGTTGCCCGTCGTAAGCCCCGCGGCGACCACGACGCCGATGATGCCAAGCGCCTTGCCCCGCCCGACGGGGAACGACTCCGTGATGACGGCCGGACCGGCGGCGATGAGCATGGCCGCGCCCACGGCCTGGAAGGCGCGGAAGCCCACGATCTGCCAGATGCTCCCGGCAAGGCCGCAGGCGGCGGCCCCGAGCGCGAAGATCGCAAAACCGAGCAGGTAGTTGCGGCGCCGTCCGTAGACGTCCGAGAGGCGCCCGAGCGGGATGAGGAGCGCCGTGACGACCGCGACGTAGGACACGACGACGAACTGGCTTTCGGGAACTCCGGCCGCAAAGTCGACGCGGATCGTCGGCAGGCTCACGTTCACGATGCTGAGGTTGAGCGTGGCCATGAACGAGCCAGCCGCGACGGTGAGAAGCGCCAGCCTGCGTCGTCGAGCGTCGTCGGCCATGGGGTCACTTCGCGGCCGGCGGGCGGGCCGGTGGCTTTGGCGCCTGGGCGCCGTTGGTCCCCGCCTCGGCCCGCTCGAGGATGCGCTCGAGCGCCTCCTCGCCGGGACCGCGCTTCTCGTCGTCACGCCCGGAGAACCATCTCGTGAGCGTCTCCGATACGATGCGCCAGCCGACGAGGATCGGATCGTAGTACCGGTCGACCACGCGCTCCTTCATGGGGATGATGCCGTTGTCGGTGATCTTGATGTGCTCGGGGCACACCTCGGTGCAGCACTTCGTGATGTTGCAGAAGCCCACGCCCGCCTCGTGCTTGAGGAGGGGCACGCGGTCGCCCGCGTCGGCGGGGTGCATCTCGAGGCTTGCGATGCGGATCGTGAAGCGGGGCCCGTAGAAGCCGCCTTCGGTCTTGGGGTCGTGCATCTTGTCGTGGTCGCGCAGGACGTGGCAGACGTCCTGGCAGAGGAAGCATTCGATGCACT
>DATLFM010000015.1 GCA_035541015.1 Candidatus Thermoplasmatota archaeon | reverse complement strand
GGCGGGAAGCACGTCAAGCAGGAGGGTGCGGGCGTTGTCGTCGTTGGCCGACTCGCCGGCCACGGCGTCCACGACGGCCACGACCGTCCAGCTGCCGCCGGCCGCCCTCCAACCGAAAGAAACGGTGTCCGAGCCGCCGGGGGCAAGGCCCGCAACGGGCTCGCGTCCAAGCTCCGTGCCGTTGAGGATGAGGCGCACGCGCGTGGGCGGAGACTCGGCCGTTCCCGGGTTGCGCACGGTGACCGAGAACGTCACCTCCTCGCCCACCTCCGGAGCGGCGGGGTCGGCGGAGAGCGCGGCCACGACGAGGTTCGCTGCGCACGCCGGCTGCCCCGACTGGCCGCAACCCTGTCCGCCGGCGATCGGGGCGAGTCCGACGAGCGCGACGGCGGCAAGCAAGGCCATCGTTTGGCGCATGGGCATCCCCTCCTGCGCGATTCGAACCTTCGGCTTTAAAACCTCCGAATTCATCCCCACGCATGCGCGCCGCGGTCGCGGACCGGAAGCTCCTCATCTACGCCGGCAAGGGTGGCGTCGGCAAGACGACGACGAGCTCGGCCACGGGACTCCACCTCGCGCGCGGCGGCAAGAAGGTCCTCGTCGTCACCGTGGATCCGGCAAAGCGCCTCTCCGACGCGCTTGGCGTGCCGGTCGGATTCGAGCCCACGCCCGTCGAGAACAACCTGTGGGCGCTCATGATCGACCCAAAGACGGTCGTGCGCGAGTTCGTCCAGAAGCAGGCGGGCGAGGACGTCAAGGACAAGGACCTCACGACGCACCCGCTGTTCAAGTACGTCTCCGAGAACATGCCGGGCTTGAACGAGCTTCTGGCCATCGGGAAGCTCCTCGAGCTTCGCAACGCAAGCGCCTACGACGTGATCGTCGTCGACACGGCCCCGACGGGCCACGCGCTCACGTTCCTCTCCGCGCCCCAGTACATCAAGGAGATCATGAGCGAGCAGAGCATGATCAACCTCGTCATCAAGGGGTGGAAGTTCTACAGCAACGCAAAGAAGCTCGCCGGCGGAATCAAGGGGCTCTTCACGGGCGAGGATCCCGCCGTTCCGGACGTCGACCTCGAAAAGGTGTTCGCCAGCATCAAGGAGGAGGCCAAGCGCATCGAGGAGATGCTCACGGACGAGACGAACACGGTTCTCTTCGTCGTCACGAATCCGGAGCTTCTGGCCGTCCGGGAGACGGTCGACATCCTCGAGCGCGTGCGCGAGCTTCGCATCCCCGTCGGCGGCATCGTCGTGAACAAGGTGCAACCCGATATTCTGGCCGAGCTTCGCCCGCAGTTCCTGCGCGTCCTCGAGGACGAGCCGGCCAAGGACCGGCTCAAGCAGGCGCTCGCCGACGGCGGCTACGACCCCGAGCTCTTCAAGCGCGTGGTCTCCACCGTCGCGTTCTCCGACCTTCGCCGGCAGATGAACCTCGCGCATCTCGAGGAGATCCGGAAGACGGCGAACGTTCCCGTCTTCGAGGCCCCGCTCTTCGAGCAGGAGGTCCGCGGGCTCGACGTCCTCTCCGAGTTCGCGGCCCACCTTCTGGCGGACAAGCCCCCCGCGCGCGATCCCGTGCGCCGCGTTCGACGCGCAGGCTAGAGCGCATCCGCGAGGCCCAACGCCCTGAGGCGCGAGGCGGTGGGGCGGCCGCCTCCGTCCCATCCCCGGGCCTCGTAGTACGCCGCCTTCATCGTCGCAAGATCGGCGTCCGTGAGCGCCTCGCGCCGCTTGCCGAAGGAAAGCGCCTCGCGCCGGATGCGCGAAGGCAGATCGTCGTCGGCCGCCGTGGCGCCCATGCGGATCGAAAAGAGGCGCGCCGCCTGGTAGTTCCGCTCGCCGACGGCGAGCATTCCGTCCCGGTCGACCGGAAAGCCCGTGGCGGCCGCGAGCATGTCGCGGACGTGCCCGAGGTTGTAGGTGGGGCCGGAATCAACGATCGTGAAGGCGCACACGACGAGGCTGTTGACAAAGCTCCGCGCGTTCTCGAAGCTCGCCTGCACGCGCGCCTTGTGGGGCGTGGCCTCGAAGCGGGAGAATCCCTTGCCGACGCCAAGCTCCGGGCTTGCGCCGTCCTCGCGAAGGTCCGTGTCGTGGTAGCCCTCCATGTGGTTGGCGCCGCGCGGCGACACGGCGTACGAGAGGCCCATGCCCTTCTTGCCGCGCGGTTCGTGCATGGGAAGCTCCACGCCCTTCACGTGCACGGCAAGCTCCGGCGCCGCCAGCGCCTCGGCCGCGCGCCGCGTCCCCTGCGCCAGGAGATCCCCGAGCCCCTCGCGCCGCGCGATGCGGTGGAGAAGCGCAAGCCCGCCCTTGCCGTCGCCATACTCCGGCGCCTTCCCGTCCTTGAGGAGCCCCCGCGCCTTGGCCTCCATGGCAAAGGCGATGGCCGAGCCGGCGCTGATCGTATCCATCCCGTACTCGTTGCACCACTTGTTGGACGCCGCCACGTAGTCGAGCGACGGCACGAGCTGCGAGGACGCGAAGGCGGCGATCGTCTCGTACTCGGGGCCTCCGTGCTTTCGGTCCACGCGCTCGCCCTCGAAGCTCGTCTCGACGACGCGCTTGCACCGCACGTTGCACGCCGTGCAGTTGTCGCGCCCGACGAGGATCGTCGCGTTCTGGCGCTCGCCGGAGACCTCCTCGCTGCGATCCCACGAGCCGGCACCCCAGTAGCGGGTCGGGAGAATGCCGGAGTGCGAGAGGCCGTTGACCCCGCGCGGCGTGCCGTAGCGTCCAAACTCCGCCATGCCCTCGTCCGTGAGCGTGCCGACGTACTTCTTGCGCGCGGCGCGGAGCTTCGCGTCGTCGGCGGGCTTGGGCATGCCCTCGGGGCGGCCCTTCACCACGATCGCCTTGAGCTTCTTTGCGCCCATCACCGCGCCCATGCCCGTGCGTCCGGCCGCGCGGTTCCGGTCGTTCACGACGCACGCGAACCGCACGAGGTTCTCCCCCGCGGGCCCGATCGCGGCCACGCGCGCGCCGGGCAGGCGCGCGAGAAGCTCCGCGTCCACCTCGGAGACGAGCTTGCCCCAGAGGTCGCTTGCGTCCCGAAGCTCCGCGTGGCCGTCCACGATCGCAAGGTACGAGGGGCGCTCGGCGGCGCCGGTGACGACGAGCCCATCGAAGCCCGCGCGCAGAAACTCGGTCGCCCAGAATCCCCCCGCGTAGGCTTCGCCGTAGAGTCCCGAGAGGGGCGAGCGCGCGGCGACGACGTGGCGGCCGGAGCCGGGCATGGCGACGCCGGTGAGGGGGCCCGGGAAGAACGTGAGCACGTTTGAAGGCGCAAGCGGGTCGTCGGCCGGGCGCCCGCGGTACTCGCGCAGGAGGATGCGGGCGGCCATGCCGCGGCCGCCGACGTGCGCCTGCCGCCACGCGTCGGGAATGGGATAGTCGGACAGCCGTCCCTTTTCGAGGTCGGCGTGCAGGACGCGGCCGTGGTAGCCCGGAGGCATCGAGGGAGCAACGCTCCAGCGGGCTTCACGGTTTGGACGGGCGGGCGGTCTTACTGCGCATGTGCGCAGTAAAAGGGATTCGACCGTCCCGCCCCAAAAGGCGTGCCTTTCCGCGCGCAAAACGGGCTGTTCATATGCTCCGATCCCAGTTGACCCTCGGGATGCAGGACCACCTCGGCTCCATCTACGGAACGGTGGGCGAGAGCCGCTTCCGCATCGTCGCCGCCGAGCGTGCGGCGCTGCGGCGCGGGGATTACGTCAAAGTCAACCACGAGGAGGGCGTCGTGCTCTGCCAGATCCTCGGCGTCACGCGCGAAGCCGGCGCGGCCACGGCGCCCGAGCGGTCGCTCGCCTCGCAGGACCGAACGACGGCCGACGCCGTCATCATCGGCTATCGCGACCCGCGCGGCGTGCTGCAGGCGCCAAAGACTCCCTTCCGCCCCGGCGAGCGCGTCCACAAGGCCGACGAGCTCCTCATCGAGCGCGTCCTTGGCCTCACCGACGACGGCGCGCTTCTTGGCCACCTTCGCGGCACCTCCATCCCGGTCCGCCTCGACGTGAACCACATCGTGCAGAAGCACACGTCCGTCCTCGCGAAGACCGGTGCTGGGAAGAGCTACATCGTGGGCGTGCTCATGGAGGAGCTGCTGAAGAGGGGCATCCCGATCGTCATCATCGACCCGCACGGCGAGCACGGAAGCCTCGGCGTTCCAAACGTGAGCCGCGCGGACATGTCGGCCATGCGGCGCTTTGGCGTGAAGCCGCGTGGGTACGCGGAGTCCGTCGTCGAGTACTCGCCCGACCCTTCCGTCAACAAGGGCGCCCACCCGCTGCGCCTGGACGGCCGCGGGCTTGGCATGCGCGAGCTCTCCGATCTCCTTGGCTCGAAGGTGTCGAGCGCGCAGTTTGGCATCCTCCACCAGGCGCTGAAGGAGGTGGCCTCGCGCAAGCGCGATTACACCTTGCAGGAGCTCATCGAGGAGGCAAAGAACCATCCCTCGAGCGCCAAGTGGAACCTCGTCGCCGCGCTCGAGTTCCTCGACAGTCTTCGCCTGTTCCACGCGGGCGGCACGCCCATCGCGGCGCTTGCCAAGCGCGGCCAGGCCACGATCGTGAACCTGCGCGGCATCCCGCCGGACGTGCAGGAGATCGTCGTCACGTGGCTTGCAAAGGGCCTCTTCGAGGCTCGCAAGCTCAACCGCGTCCCACCGCTCATGCTCGTGGTGGAGGAGGCGCACCACTTCTGCCCCGAGCGCGGCTTCCAGCAGGCCATGAGCGGCGACCCGCTGCGCACGATCGCATCGGAAGGCCGCAAGTTCGGCCTTGGCCTTCTCATCGTGAGCCAGCGTCCCGCCAAGATCGACAAGAACGTCCTGTCGCAGTGCGGCACGCAGCTCATCCTCAAGGTCACGAACCCCAACGACCTCAAGGCGATCATCGGAAGCGTCGAGGGGCTGACGAGCGACACCGAGGACGAGATCCAACAGTTGCCCGTCGGCTGCGCCATCGTGAGCCACCCGCGCTTTGCCTACCCGCTTGCCGTGGACGTGCGGCCGCGCGAGACGCGCCACGGCGGACGCAGCGTGAACGTGCTGGGCCACTGGGCGCCGCAGGCCGAGCCGACGCAGGCCGCGACGGGCGAGGGAGCCGGCGCGGTCGGTTCGTCGGTCGCCGACGGGGACGCGATCCAGGCGGCGGAAACGGAGGGCGCCGCCGACGGCGAGCCGGAGGAGTCCGAGGAGGGAACGGCGGAGCCGGAAGCGCCCGAGCCCGCCATCGCCACGGCCGAGCCGTCCATCGAGGAGCTCGTGGCGTCGCACGTTCCCGAAGCCCCAGGCGAGCCGCCGGAGCCCGAGTCGCCGCGCGCGGCGCCCGCCGCCGCTGCGCGTTCGCGCAAGCGAGCGCCCAGGGCCGCAACCGCATCACCTCCCCGCGCCTTGGCATCGGCGCGCGCGATCGAGGTCTCCGCGTCCGAGAGCGAAGAAGGCGGGGATGAGGAGCCGTTGCGCGTGGAGGACGACAGCCTCGAGTACCACGCGCCTGTCGCCCATCCCGCCGCGCCGGAGGAGGCGCCCGCGTTCCTCGACCTTCGCCGCATCGGACAGCGCGTCCTGCGCGCCGATCTCGAGGCGCTTCCGCCGGAGCGCCTCATCCGGCTGAAGGAGGAGCTGCGAGCGCTTGCCCCCACGGTCTTGGGCCTCGAGGTCGAGTTCCCCCGCAACGTCGCGATCGCCGAGCTTCGCGAGGAGATCGCGCAATCCCTCGAACGCACGCAGCGGGCGCTCGCGCGCGCCCGCCGGAGGAACCTTGTCGCACGCATCCGCCGCCGCGCGCCGTGAGATCACGGACGCCAAGATCGACGAGTACCTTGGGAAGACAGCCGCGGCGCTTGCGAAGATCCGTCTCGTGCCGCCCGAGCGAAGCCACCTCCGCCGCGTCGCCGAGGACTTCCAGCGCATGGCGCAAAGCTACCACCGCGACGCGGAGCACTTCCGCGCCAACGGCGACCTCGTGACGGCCTTTGCCGCGGTGAACTACGCGCACGGCTGGCTCGACGCCGGCGCGCGATTGGGTTTCTTCGACGTGGGCGGCGACGACCGGTTGTTCACGCTTGCCGAGTGAGGCGTGCAACAAACCGTCCCCGAAGTTCAAGGGCCACGACGCCTGCTCGGGCGGCATGGGACGCGCCGTGCTCGCTGTCTTGTGCCTGACGTTGGCCGCCCTCTTGATGCCTCCCGGTTCGGCGCTCTCCACGGAGCGCACGTGCGTGCCCGATCCGGCCGTGCGGTTGGCGTGCGCCTTCGTTGCGCTCGACCTTCGCCGCGTGTCCGCAAGCGCCTGCAGCGGCGCGCTTGCGCCCGGTGAGGCGTGCTACTCGATCGCCTGGAGCGGTGGCGGGGAATCGCTCGCCTTGGGCGGTTGGGCCCGCGTGACGGCGCGCCAGATCTACAAGGGCAATCTCTACGATCCCGGGCAGAGCCCCCTCCTCGAATGCGAATGGGCGGGCGCCGCGGCGGGATCGTGCAGCGTCTCCTCCGGCGCGCACATCTACCTGCGGCTTGAGGCCGGAAAGCCGTGCTTCAAGGTCACGGCGCTTGCCGCCTCGCCGGTGGGCTCGGCGACGGCAACTCTCGTGAAGACCTGCCCCTAGCCCGCACGCCAAGCCGTGCAACAAAGCGACGCCCAAGTTGAAGCCAGCCGCTTCGAACCCGGATCCAACCCGGCCGCGGGGACGCGCCCCGCCTGCCGAGACGATGCGCAAGATCGTATGAGCGAGGGCGCGCCGCTCGGCAAGGCTTAAGCGTCCGCCCACGCACCGGTGGACGGGAGAGAGGCGATGAGGGCACCCAAGGCGCTTGCGTGGACGGCGATGGCCGTCGTCCTGCTCACGCCGCTTGCGGCGGCCGACGTTTGCATCGGCTGCCCGCCGGTTCCCCTGCCCGAGCCGCCGCACGCCGAGTGCGACGTGGTGTGCCGGCTCGATCAGCAGGAGCGGGCCGCGCGCAACCTCACGTCGCCCGCCTACTGGGCGGCGCTTGCCACGAGGGAGAACACGTTCGTCGGTCCCGTGGCAAACGCCACGAACCACACGTGGTGGACGACCGAAGCGGCCAAGCTCCTGCAATCGTCGTGGATGGCAAACCTCACGCTGGGCGGCTCGCGGACCGCACGGGAGGCCTTGGCCGCCGCCGAGGAGCGTCTCTGGTTCGCGCCGCAGGACCCGGCTTCCTTCCGGCAGCGGTGGATGCAAGCCTGGGGCGAGTTCGGCTCGCGCGAAGGCCCGCCGATCCCCTCCGCAGGGCGTGCCCTCCCCGGATGGACCAGGCAGGCGCTCTCGGACGTGCACCGCTCGTTCCCGGGCGAGGCGTGCGAGCTCTCGTACGAAGGCTCCGTGCTCCTTCGCAGCCAATCCAAGACCGCGCTTGCCGGTTACGTTCTCTACCACGCCGCCCAGATCTGCTACGAGAACCTCTACTTCAAGCCGTCCGACGCTGCGGAGGGGTCGTCCGAACCCTCAGGCGGCGCCCAAGCGCCCGCCGACGAGAACGGCCCGCCCCGCTCGGATCCGCGCGGCGGTGGTCGAAGCGCAAGAGGCGCCGCGCGCCGCGGCCACGGCTCGCGTCGAGCCGGAACGGCCGCCGGGTCCGGTCGCGTCCTGGCAGGGGACGGCGCGCGCCGCGGCGACGCCCGCGCCTGCGGCGTGGCTGCTCCTCGTGTTCCTTGCGTTCCTGCTCCTGCCCGCGCTCCTCCTCTACTCCCGCCTTCGCCGTCAAGACGTGCTCGCAAACGCGACGCGCGCGGCGCTGTGCGAGCTCGTGCGGGCGCGCCCCGGCCTTGCCGCGGGGGGCCTCGCGCGGGCCCTCGCGCGCAACCGCACGAGCGTGCTTCACCACCTTCGCGTGCTGCGCGGCGCGGGGCTGGTCGAGGCGCGCGTCGTGGGGCGCCGAACCCGATACTTCCCGGCCGGAAGCGGCGACGACGACGCCCAGCGGCGCGTGCGCGTGGCGCTTGCCTCCCCCGTGGCCCGGCGCGTCGCCCTTCACCTTGCGCTTCGCGGCGCCGACTCGCTTGGCGCGATCGCGCGCGCCACGGGCGTGCCCAAGAGCACCGTTCGCTGGCACGTGAACCGCCTCGCGCGGCTGGGCGCCTTCTCGGACGAGGGCGTCTTCGACCGGGAGCGCGTGCTGCGCGCGCTGCCCCCGGCGCCCGCCCCGGAAGCCGCTACGGAAGCAGGCGTATCTCCTTCGTGAGCTCGTCCATGCGGGCAGGCGCAAGGGTCGGCCGTGGCCAGCGCAGGGCGTGGATCGCGCCCGCGCCGTCCCCCTTCACGCGGGGCACGACGTGCAGGTGCAGGTGCGGGACCTCCTGGCCCGCCTCCGGACCGTTGTTGACCGCAAGCGTGGTGGCGGGCGCGCCCGTGGCCTTGCGCGAGCGGCGGTTCACCTTGACGACCGTGGCAAAGAACGCGCGCGCCTCGTCCTCGTTCAAGTCCTCCAGGCGCGCGCGGTGCGCCTTGGGAACGACAAGCGCGTGGCCCTCCGCGAGCGGGTGGACGTCGAGGAAGGCGAGCGTCTCCTCGTCCTCGTGCACGATGCGAGCGGGGATCTGCCGGGCGACGATCTTGCAGAAGACGCACGCGGGATCGGACGTGGGGGCGGCGGCCATGCGGGCGCGACGGGCGGCCGTGGCCAAAACCGTTTGCCCGCCTACGCGGAGCCGACCCCGAGGTCCGAAAGGACGCTCCGGGCGACGATGAGCCGCTGGATGTCGTTTGTCCCCTCGAAGATCTCGCCGATGGGCGCGTCCCGTAGCGCGCGCTCGACGGGACGACCGTCGGCCAGCCCGGAAAGGCCCTCGATGGCAAGCGCCCGCTCCGCCGCGCGCGAGGCCGCTTCGCTTGCGAACACCTTCACGATCGCGGCCTGACGGGAGACGGAGCGGCGAAGCTCCGCCGGAGGCTCCCGGCGCCCGCGGAGCATCCCGTAGTATTCCTCCACGAGCGCGGCCGCCTGGTACGTGGCCAGAAGCCCAACGTGCGTGTCGGCGGCCATGTCCGCGAGCCGGAACAGGTCCGCCTGGCGGTCCTCCACGCTCTCCCCGTCCAAGGCGCGCCCGCGCAGACGCTGCGCGCAGCGCTCCAGCAGGGAAAGTGCGCCGCCGAGAACGCCCGCTGCCAAGGCCACCCGCCCGCCGTCGAGCGCGGTGAGCGCGACGGCGAACCCCCTGTCCACCTCGCCAAGCACGTTGCCCGCCGGAACGCGGCAGTCCTCGAACACGAGCTCGGCCGTCGTGGAAGCGCGGATGCCAAGCTTGTCCTCGACGGCGCCCACGCGAACCCCGCGGTTGGGCCGCTCGACCACAAACGCCGTGATGCCCTTGGGCCCGGCTTCCTCTCGCGTCGCGGCGAAGACCACAAGCGTGTCGGCCACGTCGCCGTTTGTCACGTACAGCTTGGAGCCGGATAGGACCCACGCGTCGCCCTCGCGCCGCGCGCGCGTGCGCAGGCTTGCCGCGTCCGACCCGGCCGCGGGCTCCGTGAGCGCAAACGCCGCGATCCGGCGGCCCGAGGCGAGGTCGGGAAGCCAGCGGGCGCGCTGCTCGTCCGTGCCGTGGAGCAGGATGGGAACGGTGCCGATGCCAGCGTGCGCGCCAACGATCGTGGCAAGGCTCGCATCGAGGCGCCCCAGCTCCTCGAGCGCGATGCAATGGGCCGCCTCGCCTCGCCCAGCCCCGCCCCATTCCCTTGGCACGGCAAGCCCCAAGAGGCCGCGGCGCGCAAGGCGGTCCACGAGCGCGCGCGGGAAGGCGTGCTTCTCCGCCGCCTCGCGAAGCGACGGAAGCTCCGGCGCGATCTCGTCCCGCAGGAGCGTTCGGACCTCCCGGCGGAACGCCTCCTCCTCCGGGGAGAACGCGAACGTGCGCGGCACCGCTAGGTCCCCGTGAACTTGGGCGGGCGCTTCTCCAGCATGGCCGCAAGGCCCTCGCGAAGGTCGGACGACGCGGCGAGCGATTCCACCGCCTCCGCCTCGAGCGCAAGGCCCTCGTCGAGGGTTCCGTCGAGCCCTTCCCGGATCGCGCGCTTGGCCGCCCCGACGGCAAGCGGAGCCGCCTTGGCCCCGATGAGCCGCGCCACGTCGAGCGCCGCTCGAAGCTCGTCCCCGTCCGGAACGACCTTGTTCACAAGCCCCATGCGCAGCGCCTCGCTCGCGTTCACCCAGGCGCCCGTGAGGATCATCTCCTTGGCCCGCCCCGGCCCGACGAGCCGCGCCAGGCGCTGCGTGCCGCCCCAGGCGGGCACGAGGCCAAGCTGCACCTCCGGCGCGGCAAAGCGCGCGCGCTCGCCGGCGACGCGAAGGTCGCACGCAAGCGCAAGCTCGAGGCCCCCGCCCAGCGCAAGCGCCTGCACGGCGGCCACGACGGCAAACCGCGAACGTTCCAACGCGAGGAATGTCCGTTGGCCAAGCGCGACGACCGACCGCGCGTCCTCGGGCGACAGCTTGGCAAGCTCGTGCACGTCGGCGCCGGCGGAGAACGCGTTTGTGCCCGAGGCGGCCACCACGACCGCGCGAAGCTCGGCGTTTGCTTCGAGCGCGGCAAACGCGCGGCCGAGCTCCTCGAGCACGGAGGGCGACAGCGCGTTCACGGGCGGATGGTCGAGCGTGAGGATTCCCGTGGCTCCCTCGACGCGCGAGCGGACGAAGCGCGGCTCGCTCATGACCGAGGACCAACCGGCCGCGACGCGAAAACCGTTTCGGAACGGCGGTGTGACGGGGAAAACCGATCCTCTCCGGCGCGCGTTGGGCCGCCGGTCCTGCGATGATCATTCATCGCAAGGTGGCGGACGGCTCGTACTCGTAGAATCCCGCGCCCGTCTTGCGGCCCAGCCGGCCCGCCGCGACGAGCTCGTCCACGACGCGCGGGCGCCGCTGCTCGCGGGGGAATCCCTGCTCGTCCAAGGCGCGCATCGCGTGCGCGAGCACGTCGAGCCCCACGTGGTCGGCAAGGGCAAGGGGGCCCACCGGAAAGCCGGCGCCGGCCCGCATCGCAAGGTCGATGTCGGAGCGGGCGGCGACGCCGTCCTCCAGGCACAGGAACGCCTCCGCGAGCATGCGGCCCAGCACGCGGTTCACGAGGAAGCCCGGCCCATCTTTCACGCGCACGGGCAGCATGCCCGAGCGGTGGTTGCGAAGGTCGCGCACGAAGGCCGTCGCGTCCTCCACGGCGGCCTCGTCCGTCTGCGCGCCGGCGACGACTTCCACGAGCGGAAGGTCCGAGGGAGGGTTGAAGAAGTGGAGACCGAGGAACCGTTGCGGCCGTGAAAGCGCCCTTGCGAGGTTCGAAACGGTGAGCGAGGAGGTGTTCGTGGCGAGGATCGCGTGGCGGGGAGCGACCGATTCGAGCTTTGCGAGGACCTCCCGCTTCACGGCGACGTCCTCCACGACGGCCTCGATCACGAGGTCGCACGCGGAGAACGACGAGAGGTCGGGGGCGGCGGTCACGCGCGCGAGGGCTTCGGCGGCGCGCGCGGCGGTGAAGGTGGGCCGCCGGCGCTCGCGCAGGCGCGCCTGCTGGTCGGACGAGAGCTCGACGCCGTCCTCGCGCGCGAGGCGCTCGATCTCGCGGTCGGCCTTGCGCTCCTGGAAGTCGGCAAGCTCGTGGAGGAGGCCCGCCGCCCGTTTGCGCCCTCGGGCCAGCGCGTCCGGGTCCGCGTCGTGGAGAAGCACGCGCCGCCCGGAGAGCGCGGCGATCTCGGCGATGGCCGATCCCATGACGCCCGCACCCACGATGCCGACGGTCTCGACGAACAAGACCATGGGCTCACAAATCCATACTCTTATATAGTTGAGCGCTTTTTCTCAACCATAAATATCAACCTCCTTGGGGAAGGGCCGTGGGCCGGCTGAGAAACCTTTCAACGCAAGCGGAAAAACCTCGCTCGGTGCCGGAGCGCCCGCAGCGCAGCCCCGCTCCGCGCGGCGGCGTCGTCCTGCAGGACATCGCCCAATCGATGCGGGAAGCTTGCGGATGGCAGGAGGTCTCGATCCACGTCTTTGCCCCCGACGGCGCCGTGCAACTGGCCGCCGCGGCCGGGCTTGCGCCTTCCAAGGCAAAGCGCGTCGCTCGATCGGTCCCGACCGCAAAGGACGCGCGAAAGCTGCTTTCGGCGGGGAAGCGCTTGGGAGATTCCCGCTATCTTCGCCCCCGCGAGGTCCGCGAGCTTGACGCGGGAACGCGCGCCTCGCGCGGCGCCGCCGTCGTCGTCCCGTTGCGCGGCTCCGGCCGCGCGGCGCTGGGGTTCCTGCTCGCGCGCAGGCCTTCGAACGGGAAGGCGCCCACGACCCGCTCGGCCAAGCAGTTCTCCTTCTTTGCCAAGCTCGCCGCGCTTGCCGTCGAGAACGCGGCGCTCCACGGCGAGGCGAAGACCGCCGGCGCCCGCCTCTCGCGGTCGCGCGAGACGCTCCGCGAGCTGTACCGCGAGGCGCAGCGGCGCGCGCAGGAGCTCGAGACGCTCAACGCCATCGGGCGCCGCCTGGCCCTGAAGCTCAACGCCGAAGCGCTCTCCGAGGCCATCCGGGAGGAGCTCTCTCGCCTCATGAGCACCGACAGCATGTACGTGTGCCTCTACCGCGAGCGCGAGGGGCTTCTGGAGTTCCCGCTCTACTACGAGCGCGGAAAGCGCCTGCCCCGCAAGCAGCGCGGCCTTGCCAACGGCCTCACGGAGTACGTCATCCGCACGCGCGAGCCCCTGCTCATCGCGCACGACTACCAGGCGACCTGCCGCAAGCTTGGCATCCAGCCCTTTGGTCCGGCCACGCTCTGCTGGCTTGGCGTGCCGCTTCTTGCCGAGGGGCAGGTCGTGGGCGTGATCGGCCTCTGGTCGGACGTCGAGGACGAGTATGACGCCGGCCACGTGGAGGTCGTACGGGCCTTTGCAAGCCAAGCCGCCGTCGCCATCCGCAACGCGCAGCTCTACGAGCAGCAGAAGCGCGCCGAGGAGGCGCTCTCGGCCTCCCGCGAGCGGCTCCGCTCGATCGTCGAGAACTCGACAAACCTGTTTTACGTGCACACGCCCGACCACGTCATCACCTACGTGAGCCCCCGCTCGCGCGAGTTCCTCGGTTGCGACCCCGAGGAGGCCAAGGTGCGCTGGACCGATTTCGTGACGGACCATCCGGCCAACGCGGTGGGCTTTGCGCTCACGCAGCGGGCGCTTGCGACCGGCGAGCGGCAGCCGCCCTACGAGCTGGAGCTCCGCCGGCGCGACGGGAAGCTCCTGTGGGTCGAGGTGAACGAGGCGCCCGTCGTCGAGAACGGCACGGTCACGGGGATCGTGGGCGCGCTCACCGACATCACCGAGCGGCGGCAGGCCGAGGAGAGCCTGCGCCTCCAGACCGCCCGCTACGAGGCGTTGCTGCGGGCGCAGAGCGACCTTGGCGAAGGCGTGCTCATCGTGGAGGGGCGCCGGTTCACGTTTGCCAACGACGCCTTCTGCGCGCTCTCCGGCTACCCGCGCGAGTCGCTCCTTGCGCTCGAGGATCCCTACGCCCTGATCGCGCCGGAGGACCGGCCGCTCTTTGACGCCAAGCTTCGCGCGCGCGACGCGGTGGGGCGCGAAGGCGACCGGTACGAGTCGCGCCTTCTCACGCGCGAAGGGCGACGCGTCCCCGTCGAGGTGGCGGCAAAGCTCCTGGAGGACGGCGGCGCGCCCAAGCTCGTCGTGCTCGTGCGCGATCTCACCGCGCGCAAGGCCGCCGAGGCGGCCGCCCAAGAAGCCGAGGAGCGCCTTCACACGGTCGTCGCAAGCGCTCCCATCGTGCTCTTTGCCGTGGACCGCGACCTGCGCTTCACGCTCAGCGAGGGGCGGGGTCTCTCGGCGCTAGGCTGGCGCCCCGGCGAAGTGGTGGGCCGGGGCGTCGAAGACGTGTACTCGGAGGAGCCCTGGATCGTGGAGAACGTCCGCCGCGCGCTCGCCGGCGAGTCCTTCACCGCCGCCGGCCTTGTCCGCGGCGTCGTCTTCGAGACCCAATACGCCCCCCTCCGCGCCGCCGACGGGACGATCGCCGGCGTGCTTGGCGTGGCCACGGACGTGACGGAGCGCCATCACGCGCAGGCGATGTACGAGGCCGTCGTGGAGACGCCCTCGCGGGCCCGCGCGGGCGTCGCGATCCTGCAGGACGTGGGCGAGGAGGAGGGCCGCTTCGTGTACGTGAACGACGAGTTCGCGCGCGTCACGGGCCACTCGACGGAGGCGCTCCTCTCCATGGGCTTTCGCGATCTCGTGGCGCCCGAGTCGCTGCCCAAGGTGCGGGAGATCTACGCCCGCCGCTCGCGCGGCGAGGAGGCTCCCGCCACGTACGAGACGTTCCTCCTTCGCGCCGACGGCGCGAGCGTGCCCGTCGAGATCTCGGCGGGCGTGACCGACATCCACGGCAAGCTCACGCACGTGGCCTTCGTCAAGGACATCACCGACCGCAAGCGCGCCGAGCAGGAGCTCATCGAGCTCAAGAACTTCAACCAGGACATCGTCGAGAACTCGCCCGTGGGCATCGCCTACCTCGACGGCGCGGGCGTCATCACGTACGAGAATCCGCACCTGCTCAAGCTCATGGGCCGCAAGGAGGGCGAGGTGCCGCGCGGCTGGTTCGAGCGCATCTTCGACCTGCCCACCGTCCGCTCGCAGCCCGCGTTCGTGGACAAGCTTTCGGACCTGCTGGCCGGAAAGCCCTTCCGCGACCTCGTCATCGACTACGTCACGCTCTACGGACGGCACCTTGTCATCAGCGTCGCGGGCGTTCCGCTGCTCGAGGCCGGCGGCGGCCTGCGCGGCGCGGTGCTCCTCGTGAACGACGTCACCGAGAAGGCAGCGCTCGAAGCGAAGCTTCGCCAGTACGCCGAGGAGCTCGAGGCCCTCGTGGCCGAGCGCACGCGCGAGCTCACGGAGACAAACGCGCGCCTCGAATCGACCAAGCGCAACCTCGAGACGATCTTCTCCACCACGATCGACGGGCTCCTCCTCGTCGATCGCGACAAGCGCATCGTGGCGGCAAACTCGCGCTTCTGCGAGATCTTCGGCATCGCGCCCGACGAGGTCGAGCGCGCGCCCTCGCAGGCCATCCGCGACAAGGCCCGCAGCCACTACGCCGAGCCAGGCCGCTTCGACGCCACGCTCGAGGTCTACGAGACCGGCGGCACGATCGACCAGGAGATCGAGCTCGTGCTGCCGCGCTACCGCGTCGTGCACGAGCACAGCGAGCCCATCCGCGACACGCGCGGCGAGTACCTGGGCCGCGTGTGGACGTACCGCGACGTCACGGAGAAGAAGCGCCTCGAGCGCGACCTCGACGAGCGCAACCGCCTGCTCGCCACGATCATGGACAACAGCGCCGACGGCATCCTGGCGCTAGACCCCGAGGGCCGGTACCTGTTCAGCAACCGCCGCTGGCTCGAGATGGCGGGCCTCGCCGCGGAGGCCACCTCGGGGGCCATGTTCCCGCCGGCCGGGGCCGACGCGCGCCTCTCCGAGGTGCTCGACCGGCTGCGAAGCGGGGCCGCCGTGGCGGGCCTCGAGGTCGACCTCGCTCCGCCGCAGGGCGAGCGCGTGCACGCGATCGTGAACGCCGTGCCCATCGTGGACGGAGGGCGCGTGGACAAGATCGTCGTGACGCTCACGGACATCACCGAGCGCAAGAAGCTCGAGGACGAGCTCATCCGCTACACCCAGCACCTCGAGGAAGAGGTGGAGCGCCGCACGTACAAGCTCATCCAGAGCGCGAAGATGGCCGCGCTTGGTCAGCTCGTCGCCGGTGTTGCGCACGAGATCAACAACCCGCTTGCCTTCGTCAAGAGCAACACGGAGAACCTCCTCGAATTCTGCAAGGACTTCCAGGCCGAGCCCTTTGCCATGGCCGCGCGCGACGGCCGCGCGCTCTCCGGGCAGGACGCGCAGGAGTTCGTCCGCTCCGACGCGTGCCGGTTCCTCCTGCACGACGGCCAGCGCCTCCTCGAAAACAACCTCAAAGGCCTGGACCGGATCAGCCAGATCGTCCTCAACCTCAAGAACTTCGCAAGCCCACAAGCCGACAAACGCGAGCTTGTCGACCTCAACGCGAACATGCGGGACACGGTGACGATCTTCGCGCCGCAGTTCCGCCACCGCATCCGGGTCGTGGAGGAGCTCTCGGAGCTTCCGCCCGTGCGCTGCGACGGCGGCCAGATCAACCAGGTCGTTATGAACATGCTCGTGAACGCCGCGCAGGCCATCGAGGACCGCGGCACGATCTGGCTGCGCACGCGTCGCGAGAGCGCGCACGTGGTCATCGAGATCGAGGACACGGGGTCGGGCATCCGGCCCGAGGCGCTTCCGAAGATCTTCGACCCCTTCTTCACGACGAAGGAGAAGGGATCGACCGGGCTTGGGCTCTCGATCAGCTACAACATCATCAAGGCGCATGGAGGAGAGGTGAACGTGACGAGCAAGGTAGGCGAGGGCACGAAGTTCGCGATCCGGCTACCCATCGAACGAGCGGGGGCGGGCGCATGAGCGAGGTCGCGCCCGAGGAGTTCCGCATCCTCGTCGTCGACGACGAGCAGGAGGTGCTCGACGCGCTCGCGCTCACGCTTCGCCGCGCGAAGAACTTCCGCGCCAAGCTCACCACCGCAAACGACCCGCTGCGCGCCCTCGAGGTCCTGGAGAGGGAGCGCTTCCACCTCGTGCTCGCCGACTACCGCATGCCCAACATGAACGGCGTCGAGCTCCTGAAGACCGTGCGCGAGCGGTGGCCCGAGACCGTCCGCGCGCTCGTGACCGGGTACTCCGACGTCGAGATCGCCATGGAGGCCATGGACAAGGCGAAGATCCACTACTACGTGCAGAAGCCCTGGAACAACGACGAGCTCCGGTTGACCGTGTACGAAGCCCTCAAGGGCGGCTGGAGCAAGGGAGGCTAACGGGTGGCCCTGCCGGAAGTCGTGGTGGAATTCGAACGCCCGGAAGAGCCGCTGTGCCGCTTCACGGCGGAGAACCCCGGCGCGCGCGCCATGCTTCGCGTGACGGACCCCACGCCGCCCACGCTCTCGACCGTGCTTACGGTCGTGGGCGACACCGACAAGACGGGCGCGCTCCTGCGCGAGCTTCGCGCGCAGCCGGGCGCCGCCTCCTTCGAGATCGTGACGATCACCCCCTACAGCGTCGTCTGCAAGATCGGCGCGTCCACGAACGGCAACGCCCGCATGGCGTGGGCCGAGGCCCTGGACGCCTTCCTCGAGACCTTCGGCCGCGACGCCCTCCTCGAGCCTGTCATGGTGGAGGGCGGCCGCATGCGCATCCGCGCCATGGCCGTCCGCAACCTCGACACGCGCCGTGCGCTCGAGAAGCTGCAGGAGCTTCAGAAGGCCCTCCCGTGGTCGGGATTCCGCGTCGTGCGCGTGGCCGACTTCGACCCCGTCGCCATGAGCGACCGGCTGGTCCCGATGCTCGATCCCGACCAGGAGGAGCTCGTTCGCCTCGCCCTCTCCATGGGCTACTACGAGAGCCCCCGCCGCTGCAACCTGGAGGACATCGCGCGGCGCGTGGGGCTCTCGGTGAGCCCCGTGCACAAGAAGCTCAAGGACATCGAGCACACGCTCATCAACGGGTACCTCGACCCGTCCACGCGCAAGGAGCGGAAGCGCCGCCGCCACGGCGTCTCGCTCTCCCGGCGCGGCGAGGGGGGCACGTTCCGCGAGGTCCTCGTCCACGCGACCATTCCGGGAGCCATCACCGAGTTCTGCGCCCGAAACCGCGGCGCCCGGGCGGTGTGGCAGCCCCTGCACGACGCGACGGGCCGCGGCGATTCGCTCCTGCTTGTCGTGATCGCGCCGCCGACCCTGTACCGCGAGCTTCTCAAGCAGCTCGAAGCCGAAGGCAAGACGCTTGAGGTCTTGTCGCGGGACGAGGGTCACGCCACGGTGCGGGTCACGGGGCGGGGCGCCGGCCCGGACCCGATCGCCGGCCTCGTGCGGCGGTTCGGGCGCGACGCGTACCTCAAGCCCGCCGTCGTCGAAGGTTCGCGAACGCTCGTGCGCATCGTGCTTACGCGTCGGCTCCCCGACGACGAGGTCGTGAAGGCCATGGAGGAGGTCGCGCTCGAGGCGGCTTGGCAGGACCAGGAGGTCGTGGCCATCCGCGACCTTGCCGTGGAGGCCTCCCTGCTGTCGCTTCCACGCCTGGAGAAGGTGACCCCGCGCCAGGACGAGGTCCTGCGGATCGGCCACGCCCTGGGGTACTACAGGACGCCCCGCGGATGCACTCTTGAGGACATCGCCGGCACGTTGGGCATCAGCACGAACGCCGTGCACAAGAATCTCACGGCGGCCGAGCAGAAGATCATCTACGCCTACGTCGGAACTGGCCTCTAGTCTCGGCTTTTCTCCGGAGGAGCGTTCATGGTTTCGGCAGATACGTCCTGCGGAACACCTTTCATGGACGGCCGTCCGCCGCCCAAAGTCGGAAAACTGAATCTTTATGTAGCGGGTGCGCTCTACAATGTCGTGAGGTAAAATTCAACCAAATGGTTGAATTCCTTACGGGGAGGAGCACGCGAATGATGATCGAAGAGAAACGGAACCTCGAACGCGTCAAGGAAGTCAAGGTCAAAATCCCGATCAACTACCATATCAAACTCCATTCGATGAAGGTCCTCACGGGGAAGGCCATCTCGGACACCGTGACCGAAGCGCTGGACGCGTACTTCCTCCAGATGCGCGCGCCCTCGCTGTCCCTTCCCGCTCACGATCTCAGCGAAGTCGAGGGGTTGACCGAGCCCGGCGAGCTGTAAACGCATGCCTCCGATCCCCGGGCCTGCCTCCCGGGGACACAAGCCTCCAACACAAGCTCGATCGCCTCCCGAAACCCGGGCCTCCAAGGCCCCTCGACTTCTTGTTTTTCTTTTCCCTTGCGCGCCCGAGCGCGCGCTACGGCTCGACGGGCCGAAGATGGAGGACGTCGCCCGCGACGATCCGTCGCGTTCCCGCCTCCGTCCGCACGAGCAGCGCGCCGTCTCCGTCGAGCCCCGCGGCTATGCCTTCGACCGCGCCGGCGGCGAGCGACTCCGCGCGCACGCGGGCTCCGACCGTCGAGCTTTGGCGCTCCCATTTGCGGCAGAGAGCGTCGGGGTCCTTTTCGAGCTCAGCAAGGGCGGCGTCGAGCTCGGCCAGAACCGCGTCCCGCGCATGCGCCAACGAGGCGCCCGCCGCGAAATCGGCAAGTCGCGCGCCTCCCGCCGGCACCGGGTTTTTCACGTTGAGGCCCACACCCACGACGGCCCAGGGGCGCGGCCCGCTCCAGCTCGCCTCCACGAGAATCCCCGCCAGCTTCGCCCTCCCGACCTCCACGTCGTTGGGCCACTTCACGCGCGCGGGTGCGTCGAACCGTGCCGCCGCGCGCGAGACGGCCAATCCCGCCGCCAACGGCAGAAGCCCGGGTCGGTCCGGCCGGGGTGGAGGCAAGAGGACGACGGAGAGGTACAAGCCTCCGTGCTCCGAGGTCCAGGAGCGCCCGGCACGGCCGCGACCCCCCGTCTGGCGCTCCGCGGCCACGACGAGACGATCGCCCGCGCCCTGCTCCGCGAGGCGCCGCGCCACGTCGTTCGTCGATTCGACCTCCTCGAATTCTCGGATCGTCCACGGCACGCGCCCGCATGGCCGGACCGCGTAATTACTCCACGGACGCAAGCCCTTTAAGAACCCGCGGGCCATGCCGGAACTCGGGGCACTCGAAACGATGGCCGTCTCCACCGCGGATCGGGCGGTCAAGCGGACAGGCGCGTGGGGACGGTTCACGATGCGAACCGACGCCTGGTGGGTCGAGCCGCTCGTCTTTGGACTGTTCCTTGGCGCCTTCATCGTGTACAGCACGTGGCGCGCCTTCGAGAACGCGCACTACTTCGTCGGACCCTACCACTCGCCCCTGGGCTCCCCCGACCTGCGCGAGCTTCTGCACCTGCAGAACGTCCCGGCTTGGATCTCCCCTTCGATGCTCATCCTGCCGTTCCCCATCCTCTTCCGGATGACGTGCTACTACTATCGCAAGGCGTACTATCGGAGCTACATGGCCTCGCCCCCCGGCTGCGCGGTCAAGGGCCTCTCCGGGTACGGATACGTCGGCGAGCGGGGCGTCTTCACGCTCCAGAACCTCCATCGGTACGCCTTGTACACGGCGATCGTCATCCTCGCGTGGCTCTGGTACGACGCCTTCCTTGCCGTGGGCGTGCCGCAGGGAGCCCCGTTCCTGTCGATGGGCTCCTTCGTCTTCTTCGGGAACGTCCTCCTGCTCTCGGCCTACACCCTTGGCTGCCATTCGCTCCGGCACATCGTGGGCGGCAAGCTCGACTGTTTCTCGTGCGACCCCGGCGCGCGGATGCGGTACGGGCTGTGGCAGAAGGTCACCGTCCTCAACGGACGCCACATGCTCTGGGCCTGGTGCTCGCTCGCCTCCATCTGGCTTGTGGACCTCTACGTCCGCGGCGTGTCGGCGGGATGGTTCGGGGAGGGTCGGTTGCTGTGACGGCCGGCGCGGCGGCACGCGACGGGCGGGGGTACGCGACGCGCGCCTTTGACGTCGTCGTCGTGGGCGCCGGCGGCGCGGGCCTTCGCGCGGCCATCGAATCCTCGGCTCGCGGGGCTCGCACGGCGCTCGTCTGCAAGTCGCTTCTGGGCAAGGCCCACACGGTCATGGCCGAAGGCGGCGCCGCGGCCGCCCTGCGCAACGTCGACGCGCGCGACAACCCGAAGGTCCACTTCCGTGACACCATGCGCGGGGGCAAGTTCCTCAACCACTGGCGCATGGCATGGATCCACGCGCACGAGGCGCCCGAGCGCATCCGCGAGCTCGAGCGGTGGGGCGCCGTGTTCGACCGATCGAAGGACGGCTGGATCAACCAGCGCAACTTCGGCGGCCACGCGTACCCGCGCCTTGCCCACGTGGGCGACCGCACCGGCCTCGAGATCATCCGGACCCTCCAGGACAAGGGCGTGCACAGCGGGATCGACGTCTTCATGGAGCACACCGTGGTGAAGCTCTTCGTCCGCGACGGCCGCATCGCCGGGTGCCTCGCGTACGAGCGCGAGACCGGGCGCTTCGTCCTTTTCTGCGCGCCCGCGGTCGTGCTTGCCACCGGCGGCGTGGGCAAGTGCTACGCGATCAACTCGAACTCCTGGGAGTACACGGGCGACGGGCAGGCGCTCGCGTACGAGGCGGGCGCCGAGCTTCAGGACATGGAGTTCGTCCAGTTCCACCCGACCGGCATGATCTGGCCCAAGTCGGTGCGCGGCATCCTCGTGACGGAGGGCGTCCGCGGCGAGGGGGGGATCCTCCGCAACGCCACGGGCGAGCGCTTCATGTTCCGCTACATCTCCGAACTCTTCCGCAAGGAGACGGCGGATACCGAGGAGGAGGCCAAACGATGGCTGGAGGGCGACCGCGACGCGCGACGCCCGCCCGAGCTCCTCACGCGCGACGAGGTCGCCCGGGCCATCCGCGCCGAGGTGAAGGCCGGCCGCGGCTCGCCGCGCGGCGGCGTCTACCTCGACATCAGCTGGCGCGATCCCGACTACGTCAAGCGCAAGCTGCCCTCCATGTACCACCAGTTCAAGGAGCTCGCCGGCGTGGACATCACCGGAGAGCCCATGGAGATCGGCCCCACCATGCACTACCACATGGGCGGCATCCGCGTGGACGCCGAGACCGCCATGACCCGTGTGCCGGGCCTCTTTGCAGCCGGCGAATGCGCGGCCGGCCTCCACGGGGCCAACCGGCTGGGCGGCAATTCGCTCTCCGACCTTCTCGTGTTCGGCAAGCGTGCGGGCGAGCACGCGGCGGCGTTTGCCAAACGCAACGCGGGCGCTGCCCCCGACCCTGCCGAGGTCGCCTCCGCGCTTGGAGCGGCCGTCGCGCCGCTGGAGCGCGACGCCGGCGAGAACCCCTTTGCGCTCCAGGAGGAGCTCCAGGGCCTCATGCAGGACCTCGTCGGCATGATCCGCACCCGCGAGGAGCTCGAGACGGCCATCGCGCGGATCGAGGCGCTCAAACGGCGGGCGGCCAACGTGCGCGCCCCCGGCAACCGCCAGTACAACGGGGGGTGGCACGCCGCCCTCGACCTTTCGCACCTTCTCGTCTGCGCCGAGGCCATCGCCCGCTCGGCGCTCACGCGCGAGGAGAGCCGCGGGGCCCACACGCGCGACGACTTCCCGCACACCGACAAGGGCCGCTGGGCCGCGGTGAACGTCGTCTGCCGGCGCGGCGCCAAGGGCATGGAGATCGAACTCGCGCCGCTTCCCGAATGGGCCCCGGAGGCGCGCGAGATCATCGAGGCGCCGCTCGAGAAGGTGGCAAGCCTGGAGGCGACCCCGTGAGCGGCCGCGTCTCCGAGGTGCGCGCGACGCACCCCCCCGAAGCCCCGCTTCGCCCGACGGGAGACTCCGGCATGGCGCCCCGCAAGCCCGAGAAGGACATCCCGCGCACCGTCCGCTTCCGGATCTTCCGCGGCTCGCGCGGCGCGGGCCTCTACAGCGAATACGAGGTGGAGAACGAGGAGGGCATGGTCGTCCTCGACGCCGTGCACCAGATCCAGGCGCGAAGCGAGCCCGACCTTGCCGTGCGGTGGAACTGCAAGGCGGGAAAATGCGGATCCTGCAGCGCCGAGGTGAACGGCGTCCCCAAGCTCATGTGCATGACCCGCATCGACACGCTGGACCCCACGCGCCCCGTGAGCGTGGCGCCCATCAAGGCCTTCCCGCACGTGAAGGACCTCGTGGCCGACGTCGCCTGGAACTACGAGGTGAACAAGCGCATCCCGCCCTTCACGCCCGCGCCCATGACGAAAGCGGAGGCCGCCCGCGGCGAGTTCCGCATGGCGCAGCAGGACGTGGACCGCCTGCAGGAGTTCCGCAAATGCATCGAATGCTTCCTGTGCCAGGACGTCTGCCACGTGCTGCGCGACGCGCAGAAGAAGCACGAGTTCTTCGGGCCGCGGTTCTTCATCCGCCTGGCGGGCCTGGACATGCACCCCAAGGACGACCTCGACCGCGTGCCCATGACCAAGCACGCCGCGGGCGTCGAGCTTTGCAACATCACGAAGTGCTGCACCGAGGTCTGCCCCGAGCACATCAAGATCACCGACAACGCGCTGATCCCGCTCAAGGAACGCGTGGTCGACCGCAAGTACGACCCGCTGGTGTGGCTGGGTAGCAAGATCTTCAAGCGCTCCGGCGCCTGACGAGGGCGGGGCGGCGCGCGCCGTCGCCCCGCCCGAGTCGCAGGAGGGGCCCGTCAGCCGAGGCTGCGGCGGATCTCGTCCAGCTTCGCCTTCGCCGCCTTCTCCCGGTCGGCCTCCTGCTGCTCCAGGGACCGCGCCCGTGGCGTGTCCGCCGCCAGTTCCTGCGCCCCGGTCGCCGCGGCCCAACGGCCCTCGATCTTGTCGCGGACGTAGTCGAGG
>DATLFM010000014.1 GCA_035541015.1 Candidatus Thermoplasmatota archaeon | reverse complement strand
CGACCGGACGCCCGGGTTCGAGGGCTTCCTCGTGGTCGCCGGCCTTGGGATGGCCGTGCTGCTGGCAAGGCGGCGCGCCGAGTAGGTGCGGTGCGGCTGCGGTAGGGTGGGGGAGAAGGATCTCCCCCACGCCCCTCTCTTTTTTTCCTTGCGGCCGCTTCGCGGCCGCATGCGACGCGACGCTGCCTACTCGGGCCGTGTGAGCCCGAAGCGCTTGCGGAAGAGGAAGCCGAGGTTGCGCAAGCCGTCCTTCCACGAGTTGAGCTTCACCTCGCCCACGCGCGAGCGGTACTCGATGGGAACCTCGCGCGCTCGAAGCTTCGAGAACGCCTCGATCTTGATCTCCTCCGAGTACGCCATGCCGTCGCTTGTGAGCGAAAGACGCGGAAGCGCCGAGCGTCGGAGGACCCACATGCCGCTTTGCGAGTCGCGCACGCGCGTGAGGAAAAGGACCCGCATGGCCGTCGAGAGCACCCAGTTCCCGATCCGGTGCTTGCGGCTCATGGCCCCCTCCCGCATGCGCGCGAAGCGGTCCGTCGTGAGGAAGTCCAGGCTCTCGCGCTCGAGCTCGTCCACGAGCGCGGGGATCTGCTCGACCGGGTAGGTGAGGTCGGCGTCGGCGGTGACGAGGATCTCGCCCCGGGCGCGCTCGAAGCCCGTCTTGTACGCGCGCCCGTAGCCTCGCCGCGGCTCGACGATCACCCGCGCGCCGCGCGAGCGCGCGACCTCGCGCGTGCGGTCCGTCGATTCGCCGTCCACGACGACGATCTCGACGGCAAAGCCGCGCGACGCAAGCTCCTTGCTCGGGATCTGGTCGATCACGCCGCCGATCCCTTCCTCCTCGTTGAGCGCGGGGATGACGACGCTGATCGTGCGCGCGCCCGGCGGCTGCGGGTCGGTCATGCGCCCTTCTCCTCCGCCTGCGGGCGCGCCCGGGGGGTCACGAGCGCCGGCGGCGGCACGTAGGGCCGGCGCGGCTCCCGCACCTTGCACGTGAGGTAGCCGAGCACGGCGCACGCCAGCCGCACGACGCCCCAGAACGTCATCTGGCGCGCGAAGAGCTTGCGGAACGAGTAGCTCGCCCAGAGGTTGCCGTGCTTGAGCGTGAGCTGCTTGCGGCCGTACCCGTTCCAGAACGCCTGCTTGAGGAAGCCCACGACGCGGCTGCGCGTGCGGTTGTACACGACCGCCTTTGGGGCAAACGCGATCGAGTAACCGTGCTCCACGGCGCGGAAGTTGAGGTCGATGTCCTCGGCCGTGCGGAAATGCGGGTCGAATCCGCCGAGGCTCTCGAACACGTCCCGGCGGTAGGCGAGGTTGCAGCTCGGGTAGGTCACGTCGAAGCCCTTGTGGGAAAGCTCGACGCGCTCCAGGCGCGTGAACGGCTCGTAGCCGATGTTGACCGTGCGCCCGGCGACGACGTCAGCCGTGGCCATGGCTTCCCGGATCTCGGCCACCCAGCTCGGGCTTGCCAGGCAGTCCCCGTCGACGAAGGCGACGATGTCGCCGCCCGCGCGCGCGACGCCGAAGTTGCGCGAGCCGCCCCGGGTGTTGCCGTGCAAGAGGAGTCGGATCGTCGGGTGCTTGGCGGCGAAGCTCGCGACGATCTCGCGCGTGCCGTCCTCGCTGTTCGAGTCGACGACGAGCACCTCGTAGGGCGGCTCCTGGACGGCCAGGCTCTCGAGAAGCTCGGTGATCGCGCCCGCTTCGTTGCGGACCGTCACGACCACGCTCACGAAGGGCTCGTCCATCGCACCCCACGACGGGGGGAAGCAAGGGCTTGCGGTACATAAACCAAGCGGCAGGGATTTGAGGACGCGCCGACGTGCGCGCCACGATGGCGACCTCCGCGGGGATTCTCCCGTTCGTCTCCGTCGTCACCTCGGTGCGAAACGAGGAGCGCACGATCTCAAAGCTCCTCGACTCGCTGCTTGCGCAGGACTACCCGAAGGACCGCTACGAGATCCTCGTCGTGGACGCCGTCTCGACCGATCGCACGGCCGAGATCGTCAAGGAATACGAGGCGCGAAGCTCGAACCCGCCCGTGCGCCTGCTCGTCCGGCCAGGACCGGACGTGGCCGGCGGACGCAACCGCGGCGTGCGCGAGGCCAAGGGGGAATTCGTGTACATCACCGACGGCGACATGGTCGTCGGCGCAAACGTGCTTCGCGACATGGTCGCCGTCTTCACGAAGGACCCCACGATCGGAGGCGTCGGGGGCCCCAACGAGAGCGAGAGCCAGGATCTCGTGTCGCGCACGATCGCGTGCTTTCCCGTGCACGGCCCAAGCCGAGGCATCGTCCCGCTTCTTGGCGCGCATCCCTACGACGCGCCCTTTGTGTCGTCGACGAACATCTACGCGAGCGTCTGCCGCAACGCCATGTTCCGGAAGTCCGCGATGGAGGCCGTCGGGCTCTTCGACGAGTCGCTCATCGCGACCGAGGACCCGGAGTTCAACGCGCGCCTGCTCGACGCCGGCTACCGGATCGCCTACGTTCCCGAGGCCGCCGTGCGCCACCACCACAGGACGAGCCTTACCTCCTTTCTGTATCAGCAGGGTCGGTACGCCTATTGGCAGGCCGTCGTCAACCGGAAGCACCCGCGCATGCGAAGCCCGCGCCAGTGGCTTCCGGCGCTTGCGCTCCACGGCGCGATCGTGTTCGCGATCGCGGCCGTCGCCGCGCCGGCGCTGCGCTTCCCGTTCTTTGCCGCAGTCGTCCTCGCGTTGCTGGGGCCGCTCGTCTATGGCCTCAAGTGCGCGGTCGCCAAGCGCGATCCGGCGCTTGCGGCCAGCGCGCCCGTCTTCTTCCTTGCGTGGATGCTCGGCTGGGCGGTCGAGTATCCGCTGGGCGCGTTGGGCCTTCCGGGCGGGCGTCGCGGCCGCTAGGCGGGGAATTCCCGCCGCTTCATCGCCACGGCGGCGGCCACGAGGAACGCCACGCCGGAGAGGAGCACCACGAGAAGCGCCGTCGTGGGCTCTCCCTCCGCCGGAGCCCATTGAACCCCCTGGTCCATGGGCCAGCCGCCAAACGCCTTGCGCACGTGGTGGCTGATCGTGAGGTTCGACACCCACGGCACGAGCGCTCCGGCGATCGTCTCCCAACCGAGCACGAAGGCGACGCCCACGAGGTAGGGCCGGTCGACGAGGACGCCCAAGAGCACAAAGAACGCCGAGTAGGCAAAGAGCGCGGCGAGGCTTGCCAGAAGCGGCGTCGTGAGGAAGCCCACGTCCCCGCCGGGTGCGCCGAACATGACGGCGAAAGCGGCGGCGATGCCAAGGATCACAGCCGTGGCGGCCACGACGAAGCCTGCGGCGAACTTCGCAAGCGGCAGGAGCCAGCGCGGGATGGGCCGCGTCAGGACGTACGGGAGCGTGCCGCGCTCCCGCTCGTCGGCCAGCACGCCGGCGGCGTAGAACAGCGCGACGAAGGGCAGGATGATGTGCAGGTGCAGGAACTCGAAGATCGCCTGGTAGAACGCCTTGATCGTGGCCCGCGGCGGAGGCTCCAGCTGCGGCGCCAGGAGCGGCCGCAGATCTTCGACGAGCTGCCGGTGATCGGGCATCAACATCCCAAAGGGCACCGCGACGACGTTGTCGTCGGGGCTGGGATCGAGCGCGCCGGCGGGCGGCTGCGCGTACGCCTGGATCCAGTACGTCTCCAGGAACGGCGGCTGCCATGAGATCGTGATCGTGGAGCTGTTCCCCACGCCAAGGCTCACGGTCCGAAGCTGGTCCTGCACGGGCGGCACGATCGAGAACGCGCCTCCGTCCACGCGCCCCGCGCGCAGCCGGAACGTCGCGTTCTCGACGGGCTCGGGGCCGCTGTTGACGACCGTCGCCGTGATGTTGACGAACTCGAACAGCCGCGGCTCCCGCGGCGCGAACTCCACCCGGACCGACAGGTTGGCTTGCGTCTCGCCTTCGCCTTCGAGACCCGTGGGCGCCCGCGGGCCCGCCTCGGGCAGGCGGAAGGGAACGACAAGCGGCGTCGGCTCGCCCCGGGCGAGGGCCTCGGTGCCCGGCGGCCGGTGCTGTGCGAGGTTGTTGCGCTCGTTGATCTCGCCGACTGCGTCCTCGGGGTCGGCCTGGGCGAGCACGAGCCACACGCCGAACTTGGCCTGCCAACTGAACGTCACCGTCGTCGACGCGCCCGCGGGAAGCCCCTCGACGCGCTCGACGAGCCGCTCGCCCTGGAAGAAATCGCGCGAGGGCCGCATGCGCGTCTCGGCGGACATCTCCCAGGCGAGCCGTCCGGTCTCGTTGTTCACGACGAGGCGGTTCCCTTCGACGCGCGGCAGCGCGTGGAAGACGGAGAGGCTCACGTTGAAGCCGCCCACGTCGACGCCGCCGACGTTGCGCAGCTGCACCGCGAAGGTGACCTCGTCGCCGTCCCGGATGCGCTCGAGATCGGCGAAGACGCCCGTCACCTCGACGTCGGCCGGGTGCGTGGCGACCCAGGAGCCGGTGAGGAGCATCGGGACGAGCGCGACCGCGAAGGCGGCCCACACGCCGCGCGCCGACAGCCAGCCGCGCAGCGACAGGCCGAACAGGGTTCCGATGGGAGCGGCCACGCGATCAGGCCTCCACGAGGTACCGGAACACGGCTTCGATCGTCTCGTCGGGGCTCGTCACGGACATCACCGCGAGATCCTGCCGCTCCAGAAGCATCCGCTGGAGGTCCTCGTAGAAGCGCTGCGGGTCGCGCGTGCGCACGACGACAGCGCCTTCCTCCGCCGCGACGGACAGGACGCTCTCCCATCCCCAGAGCGCGGCCCCCACGGGGCGCGGGCTTGGAGTGGCCAGGCGGACGGTCCGCGGGTAGCGCTCCAGGAGGTCGCGGATCTTGGCCACCTCGCCGTAGGCCATGAGGCGCCCGTGGTTCACGAGCAGGATGCGCTGCGTCATGGCCTCGACGTCCGGCAACACGTGCGTCGAGACGAGCACGCTCTTGCCCTCGGCCGCCAGGCCCTTGATGAGCTGAACGAGGTCCCGCCGCGTGGGCGGATCCGTGCCCAGGAGGGGCTCGTCGAGGATGAGAAGCTCGGGATCGTGCGCAAGCGCGAGCGCGAACTTGAGCTTCTGCCGCATGCCGCGCGAGTAGGCCTCCACGCGGCGGTCCATGGCCGAAGAAAGGCCCACGCGCGCGAGCTTCTCGCGGGCCGCCTCCTCCGCGCGTCCGGGCGCAAGGCCGGAAAGACGGGCGGCAAGCGTGGCGCACTGGAGACCCGAGAGATCGCGCCAGGGCGCGTCGCCCTCCGGCACGTAACCCACGCGCGCGGCAAGCGCCGGGTTGTCCCACGGGTCCTCGCCTAGGACGCGGATCGTCCCGGCGGAAGGGCGGACAAGACCGGTGGCCATGCGCAGAAGGCTCGTCTTGCCGGCGCCGTTGGGGCCAAGAACGCCCGTGATCCCCGGCTCGACCTCGACCGTGAGGTCGTTGACGGCAATCACGTCGCCGTACCATCGCGAGAGGCGTTCGCACGCGAGGACGTTCATTCGGCGGCACCTCCCAGGCGAGGCCGCTTCCACGCCAGGAGGCCCCAACCGAGCGCAAGAAGCACGGCCCAGAGCACGAGACCCCACCAGCCCTCGAAGCCCGAATCGACCGTGGCCCCGATCATCCAGGGCAACTGCGCGTCCCAGGCGTTCATGGGAGACACGATGCGCGCCGCGCCGCCGGGGACGAGAACGTCGACGAGCCGCTGGGCTCCGGCGAACACGTTGTTCGCGAAGACGTCGAGCACGGCAAAGGAGCCCAGCAGGAGGAGCGTGGCCCCGCGGCTGGAGCGCGACACGGCCGCCAGCCCAAGCGCAAGGCCGGACACCATGACGGCCCACAGGAACGCCCAGGCAAGCGCACCTGGCAGAACCCATTCCCAGCCTTCGGGGTGGTTTTGGAACATGAGCATCGTGGCAACGTAGTAAAGAAGCACGGGACCCACGCAGGCAAGCGTGGTCACGGCAAGAAGCGCCGCGATCTTGCCGCCGAGGTACTCCGGAAGCGTGACGGCGCGCGAGAGGTAGAGCTCGAGGGCGCCCTGCCGCTGGTCCTCGAGGAGAAGCGGCGCGCCCATGATGGCGGCCACCAGGAGGCCCGCCCAGGGGACGACGTCGAGGAACGTGACGAACTGCGAGAGCGTGTGGATCCCCGTTCCGCCGCGCGAGAAGGACGAGAGCTGGCCCACGACGGCGACCGCGTAGGCGAGGATGAGAACGAGGGGGATCTGGATCCACAGGTTGTTGAGCGCGCGCCGCAGCTCCTCGCCTGCGACCGTGGGCGCCGCCGAGCCCGTCGAGAGCGTGCCCGTCCAGCGCGGGTAGCCGTGGACGCCCTCAGGCATTCGACGCACCTCCCGCCACGGCCTGCGTGAACGCCTCGTCGAGCGTGAGCTCGAAGGGCGCCAGGTGCCGCACGACGAGGCCCGCCTGGGCCACGATGCGCAGCACCTCGCGCGGATCGTCGAGGCTCACGCGCAGGTTCGCCGCCGCCGGCTCCCACGCGACCCCGCGGGCGGTGAGGGCCTCCTGGAGCTTGTCCATCCCGCCGGCCACGCGAACGAGGTAGCCGCCCGCGGGCGCGCGCTTGAGCTCCGAGAGCGGGCCGTGGGTGACGGCGCGACCGTCGCGCAGCACGAGCGCGTGCGTGGCCAATCGCTCGACGTCGTTGAGAAGGTGCGTGGAGAGCAGGACTTGGAGCCCGTGCTCGGCGCGAAGCTCCGCGATGAGCTCGAGAAGCGCGATGCGCGCCTCGGGGTCCACGCCCTCGGTGGGCTCGTCGAGGACCAGGAGCGCGGGGTCGTGGACGAGCGCCTGGGCGAGCTTGAGCCGTTGGCGCATGCCCGTGCTGAAGGTTTCGACGCGGCGGTAACGGGCCTCGCCGAGGTCGACGTAGTCGAGCACCTGGTGGGCCCGCTCGATGGACTCCACCTTGCCCATGCCCACGAGCCGGCCGGCGAAGGAGACGGCTTCCACGCCCGAGAGCTCCGGGAAGAGCGCCTCGCCCTCCGGCGCGTAACCGATCTTGCGGCGCACCGCCTTTGCTCCCGGATTCACCTCTTCTCCGAGGATGCGGACGGTTCCCGACGTCGGCGGGATCACGCCCATGAGGATGCGAAGAAGCGTCGTCTTGCCCGCGCCGTTGGGGCCAAGGAGGCCGACGGCGCCCCCGGGCAGCGAGAGCGAGAGGGGCCCCAGGGCCTGGTGCGAGCCGTAGAATTTCACGAGGCTCTCGAACTCCGCAAGGGCTGCCATCGAGTTCCCCGGGCCGGCGAATCACGGCGGGCCGGAAAAACGTTGCGGCTTGCGGGCCTCGACGCGCACGTTGGCGCAGGCGAGCTCGCGCCAGAAGAGGCCGACGAGCTTGGCAAGCCAGCCCTGCCTCCATTTCGTGAACAGCCTCACGTCGACGACCTCAAGCCCGGCCGCCTCGCAGAGGTTGCGCAGATGGCCCACAGAGAACAGCATGAAATGGCGGTCCCCGTGCACGCCGTGCCAGCGGTGGTTGTCGCCGTATCGCAAGCCGTTCAGGTAGTACCCGACGTAGCCGGCGTGGTCCGTGACGAGCACGAGCCGCCCACCCGGCCCAAGCACGCGGACGGCCTCCTGCAGGAAATGGAGCGGGTTTGGCATGTGCTCGAGGACGTTTCCCGCGTACACTTCGTCGAACACCCCGTTTTTGTAGGGAAGCTCCAGAACCGAGCCCACCTCGGTGACCGCGGAGCCCGGCGCGAAGTCGATGCGATGCGTCCCGTAGGTGTCGTTGCCGCAGCCCACGTTGAGAACACGCTCGGGCGCGGGTCCTTCGCGCCGCCCCGCGTGCAGCATCGCGGGCGAGGAGACTTCGGGCGCGGGCGGCCGGGCGGACACGCTCAGGGTTTCGACCGACGGGACACGGTAACAACACGTATTTAACCGGGTCGCTTCATGGGCGCGAACCGTGGATCTCACGCCCATGCAGCTTGCGTGGCGCGCCACGGGCGTCGCGCTGTACCTTGTTTCGGGAGCTTTCGTGCTCCTGCTGCTGGCCGGCCGTTCACGACGACGAATTCCTCTGCTCTCAAACGCGGCGGCGCGCCTGGACCGGGCGCTTGCCTCGTTCGGGCTTCGTCACACGCTTGTCCTTTCCGGGCTCCTGGTGGGCTTCCTTGCCGTCCTGCACGCCTTCACCCTGTCCGACCCCCACGCCAACAACTACGGCGATTTCCGGGTCTACTGGTTGGGTCCCGCGCAGACCCTGCTTGCGGGCGGCAATCCGTACGCAACCTTCGACGGCGGCCCGCACGCGTGGGGGAACGGGATCAACTTCGGGCTCCTGTTCGTCGCCTTCAATGCGTTTGGGGTCTGGGCGGGCGGCGCGTACGGGCTCATCCTGCTGTACGGCGCCGTGGCCGTTGCGGTTCCCGTGCTCGCGTGGCTGCTTGCGCGCGAATACCTGGACGATCCCGTACTTCGCGCGTACGTCGTCCTTCTTTCCATCGTCGTTCCGCAATCGCTCTTCTACATCGTGCGGCTCGTGACCGACGAGCATCTCACGGTCGTGGCCGTCCTGGGCACGCTGCTTCTCGTGAAGCGCGACCGGATCTGGGCCGCCGCGGCGTTCGCGGGCGCGCTTGCGGCGGTCAAGTACCTGCCGTTGCTGTTCCTTGCCGCGTTCCTTGTCGTGCACTACCGCGCCGTCGCCGCCTCCTTGTCGGGTTCCTCCGCGCGGGCACGCGCGTTTGCGGCGCACGCGGGCGCGCTTGCCCTTGCGGCCGCCATCCTCGCGGCAAGCCTCGCGATCGGGTTCCGGCTCTACGGGAACGACTTTCTCGCCCGGACCGTGGGGATGACGGCGCTGCTTCCGGAGATCGAGGTGCTGTGGCTCCTGGAGAGCGCTCGCGCGTGGGTGAGCCCTGCCGCTGTCAGCGCGGCCATGCTCGCCGCCCTTGCGGCCCTTTGCGCCTACGTCCTCCTGCGCCCCCGGCGGCCCGATCCGGACGGACGACATTACCTGAGCGTCTTGGTCGGCGTCCTCGTGCTCGTGATGCTACTGTTTGCCAAAGTGAACGCCGAATACGTCTGCCTGGCCGTGGCGCCCGCGGCGACGTTCCTCGCGCTCCGCTGGAGCCAGCGCCCGGCGGCCGGTCTTCTCGACGCCGTGCGGTCCCCCGCCTACGTGCTTGGCCTCTCGGTGCTCGCCGATGCGACGATCTGGTGGGCCG
>DATLFM010000013.1 GCA_035541015.1 Candidatus Thermoplasmatota archaeon | reverse complement strand
GGGCTCCTGCTCCTTCACGCTCGCACGGATGAGAAGGCGCATGAGCTCGTCGCCAAGCTCGTCGGGAAGGCCAAGCCTGCGGCATTCCCGCCGGGCGTCGCGGATGACCTCCGCCTCGACCTGGTAGTTTCGCAGCGGAAGACCCCGCCGGCGTTTCTCCTGCCCGACGCGGCGAGCGCGGTCAAGCCGAGCGCGGACGAGGCGCAGCGTCCGCGCGTCGAGCTCACGGATCTCGCGGCGCAGCGCGCGCAGCCGCGCGTCGGGATCACGGGTGGCCACGATCGTACCCCCCGCGGAGGAACAGGTCGGCAAGCGCGACGGCCACGGCGCATTCGATTGCGACGACGGCGCGCGGCACGATGCACGGGTCGTGACGGCCCTTGACGCGCACGATCGTCTCCTCGTTTCGCGAAAGGTCGACGCTGGGCTGCTCGCGCGCGATGCTGCTCGTGGGCTTCACGGCCGCGCGGACGACAAGCGGCATTCCTGTCGCAAGACCGCCGAGGATGCCGCCCATGTCGTTCTTCGTCGTGACGACCCGGCCGTCGCGGAGGGCAAACGGATCGTTCGACTGGGAGCCGCGAAGGCCCGCGAGCGCAAAGCCGGCGCCAAATTCGACGCCCTTCACGGCGGGCACCGAGAAGAGGATCTGGGAAACGTGCTGCTCGAGGCCGGTGAAGAACGGTTCGCCAAGTCCCACAGGAAGGCCGATCGCGCGGCACTCGACCACGCCGCCCACGCTGTCCTGGTCGCGCCGCGCCGCCTCGATGGCCTGCGCCATCTTCGTGGCGACGTTGGAGTCGACGCATCGCGTGGGATCGTCGTACGCGCGGGCGAGCTCCTCGAAGGCGGCTTCGCGCGCGAGGCTCACGTCGGCGATGCGGACCGTGTGGGCGGCCAGGCGAACGCCCGCGGGCCCAAGGAGCGCCTTGGCAAGGCCGCCGGCCATGACGAAGGCGGCCGTCATGCGGCCCGAGAATTGGCCGCCGCCGCGGAAGTCGTTTTGGCCGCCGTACTTCACGAAGGCGGGGTAGTCCGAGTGCCCGGGTCGGGGAACGAAGCGGAGGTCGTCGTACGCGCGGCTTTGGACGTCCTCGTTGGCCACGACCATCACGACCGGCGCGCCCGTCGTGTGGCCGTCCTTCACGCCGGAGAGGACTTGCAGCCGATCGGGCTCCTTCCGCTGCGTGGCAAGGAGGCTGCGGCCGGGCGCGCGGCGGTCGAGGTCGCGCTGGATCTCCTCCTCCTTCACGGCCAAGCCGGGAGGGCAGCCGTCGACGAGGGCGCCCACGACCTTGCCGTGGCTCTCGCCAAAGACCGTGAGGCGGAAGGCCGAGCCGAAGGTGTTCACCGCTTCCCCACCTTGGCGCCAAGCTTCTTCATGTGCTCGAAGAACCGCGGGTAGCTCACCGCGTGGCTTTGCGTGTCCTCGAGGCGCGTTTCGCGCGAGGCGAGAAGCCCCGCGACGGCGCACGCCATGAGGATGCGGTGGTCGTCGTGCGTCTCGACGCGCGTGCCGCGAAGGGGCTTTCCGCCGTCGACGACCGCGCCGTCCTCGCGCGCCTGGATCGAGGCGCCCATGCGCTTCAGGTTGCCCACCATGGCCGCGATCCGGTCGGTCTCCTTGAACTTGAGGTGAGCGGCGCCTGAAAGAACGGTCTTGCCCTTGGCGGCGGCGGCCAGCACGCAGAGGATGGGGAACAGGTCGGGCGTGTGACCCACGTCCAGCGTGGTGCCCTTGAGCTCACCGTTGCCCTCCACCTCGGCGAAGCCGTCGCCGATGCGGACGGAGGCGCCAAAGCGCTGGAGCATCGTGAGGATGGCCTTGTCGCCTTGTGGCGAGGCGTGGTCGAGCCCGGTCACGCGGACGCGCCCGCCCGTCACGGCCGCCGCCACGAGCGGAAAGGCGGCGCTCGAGAAGTCGCCGGGCACGGTGACGTCGGCGGGTTGGTAGGTCTGCCCGCCGGGGATGGCAAAGCCCGTCGGGTACTCCTCGACGCGCACGCCGTGGCGCGGCAGGAGCGAGAGTGTGATGTCCACGTAGGGCCGGCTCTTGAGGGCCCCGGAAAGGTGGATCGTGGTTTCGCCTCGCGCAAGGGGGCAGGCCAGCAGCAGCGACGAGACGAATTGGCTCGAGACGTCCCCGGGAAGCACGGCCTTTCCGCCAAGCATCGGTCCGCGCACGACAAGCGGCGCCGTGCCGTTGCCGCGGGTGCTTTCGGCGCGGGCGCCAAGGGCGTTGAGCGCGTCGATCAGGGGCTGCATGGGCCGCTTGCGCAGGCTCGCGTCGCCCGTGAGCACGCTTGCGCCAGGAAGAAGCGCCGAGAGGCCGGACACCAGACGAAGCGTGGTGCCCGAGTTGCGGGCGTCGACGACGTTGTCCGGAACGGAGAGGCCCCGCGACGTGACGCGCACCCCGGTCTTCAGGGCTTCCACGCCGCCACCAAAGGCGAGAACGGCCTCGCGCGTGGCGAGCGTGTCCTCGCTCCACAGCGGGTTCCGCACGAGGGAGCGGCCGGAGAGAAGCCCGAGGAGGAGGGCGCGATGCGTGTAGGACTTCGACGGCGGAGCGGGCACGGTGCCCTGGACGACACTTCGCTTCACGACGAACGTCGGACGACACCTCCCGGTTCGTTGCGCACGCGCGTCTCCAGCACGACCCCCGCGAAGCGCGAGAGGGCCTTGGCCACCGCCTTTGCTGCGGCGGGTTCCGCAAGCGCGGCCGTGGCAGGACCCGTGCCGGAGAGGCCCGCGCACCGGGCGCCGGCCTCGAGCGCCGCGCGCGCGGGCGACTCGTCGACGCCAAGGAGGCCCGCGTAGGCGCGGCCGTTCTCCGTGAGCGCGCGCTCGAAGTCTCCCGCGAGGGCCGCGTCCCAGGCGGCTTGGGCGGCAGGCGCGATGGAGGCGTAGGGAAGCTTCGCCACGTCCGCCTTTCGGATCTCGCGGTCGGGCACGTGGACGACGGCGACGAGATCGGGTCGCACGTCCGTGCGCTTGACAAGCTGCATGGCGGCGTTGTCCGTGACGCAGAGGCCCCCGAGGAGGGAGGCACAGGCGTCGTCGTAGGCGCCCGTGAGGGTCACGCCGGCCGCGCGCGCGGCCGCGACGCCCAGTCCAAGCACGTCCTCGTCGCGCGCCTCCCCGACCATCTGGAGGGCTTCGAGCGTCGCGAGCACGACGGCGTTTGCCACGGCCGAGCTGCTTTTTAGGCCGCGCGAGGGCGGGATTCGGCTCTCCGTCACGACCCAGGCGCCAAGCTCCGCGCGCCCGGCCCATTCGAGCGTGCCAAGGACCGCCGCGCGCACGAGGGCGGTGGGCATGGAGGCGGTTCCCTCCTGCGCACCCTGCCAGGTCCGCCGGACGTCGATCACGATGTGCCCGTCGCGGCGCACCTCGACGGACGCGTCGACCGGGAGGTCCACCCCGAGGCTTGCGCCCTTGCCCGTCGCGATGGCGTTGACGACGCTCACGGCGCCAAAGGTCCTCGCGCGGCCCAGGCCCAGCACGGCGTTCGACAACATCACGCGCCTCCCAGAGCCGCGCGCATGGCCGTAAGCGGCGGTTTGCGTCCGGTGAAGAGCTCGAAGGCGATCGCGCCTTGGTGCAGGAGAAGGTCCTTGCCGGTGAGGACGGTGGCGCCGTCGGTTCGGGCGCGCGCGACAAGGGCGGAGATCGCGCCGTAGTTCGCCTCGAAGACGACTTGTTCGGGCGAGAAGGCGACGCCCGGAAGCGGCGTCGCCGTCCCGTCGCGTCCGACGGGGGTGGCGTGGAAGACGAGCCCGGATTCCGTCACGACCTTCGCCAGTGTGCCCTCGTCCCACGGCACGGCGCGGCAGGAGAGCTGCTTGGCGAGCGCCTCGCGCTTGGCCTCGTCGCGCGCCGCGACCGTGACGACGGCGCCGGCCTGGCGCAGAGCGAGACCCACGGCGGTCGCCGTGGCGCCGGCTCCAAGAACGAGCGCGCGCGTGCCCTTGATCGCCACGGACGCCTCCCGCAGCGCCGCCACGGCGCCGCGCCCGTCCGTGTTGTGCCCAATCAGTCGGCCCTGATCGGCAACGACCGTGTTGACCGCGCCGGCGAACCGGGCCTCGGCCGCCAGCGACTCGAGCAGCGGAACGATGGCACGCTTGTGCGGGGTGGTGACGTTGAAGCCCGCCGCACCAAGCGATCGCAGGCCGGTCACGGCCGCGTCGAGGCCTCCTTCTGGCACGCGAAGGGCGACGTACTGCGCGTCGAGCCCCAGCCGCTCGAAGGCGGCCGCGTGGAGCGCCGGGGAGAGCGAGTGCGCGACGGGGTCGCCCAGGAGGGCAAACCACCGGGCGGCGCCGGTGGGGCGACGGGGCGAGATCTTGGGCACGAGCTTGAGGGCCCGCGGCGCGGGAAGCTGTCCGGGCGCAGCCTCCGGACCGTCCGGGTGCGCGGCGTAGGACAAGGCCATGCCAAGCGCTGGGGCGAGCAGGCGAAGCGCGGCGTCGTTCACGGCCATGACCGCGTAGGCGAGATCGAGGTCGCGCGCGGCAAGGCTCGCCTCGATGAGGGCGGCGTGGTCGGCGGCCGAGGCGACGGGCGCGGCGTACTTGGCGACGCCAAGGCCCGAGGCTTCCCGCAGGAAGGCCAGGATCTCGTCGGCGGAGGCGCACGCGGGGTCGTGGCGGCTCACGACGAGGCGGGAGCGGGCTTGGGCGGCCTTGGCGGCGGCCTCCATGACAAACCCCGCATCGTGCTCCACGTCGACGAACTCGAAACCGCCGTCGATGGCCGAAAACAGCGCGTCGCGCCGCGCGTCCTCCGTGCCCTCGAACCGTCCCCCCGATCGCGCCGGGCGAAGCGTCGCGATGGCGGGCTTTTCCAAGGCCCGCCGCAGCGCGCGAAGGTCGGGGATGGCCGGCAGCGTGTCGAGCCGGATCTCGACGAGGTCGGTCGGCGCCGTGCGCGCAAGCGCGACGGCGTGGTCGGCGTCCTTTGCCAAAAGCGAGGTCACAAGCCGGGTCATCGTTCGGACACCGTCTCCTTCACGGGCATTCCGAAATGGCGGCCCGCGCCCCCGCCCGTGCGCAGGAGCACGCGGTCCCCGGGGGCAAGGTCGACGACGCTCTTCACCGTTCCGCCCGGCTGGACGAGCCGGATCGTCTCGGCGTTCTGCAGGAGGGTCGCGACCTCGCGCGATCCCGATCGGGCGCGGACGAGAAGCAGCGGCCGACGCTCCACTTTGGCACGGCCGACCACGACGATCCGGGCCTTGCCGGACGCGTCGACGGCGAGGACCTCGTCGCCGGCTGCAAGCTCCGAGAGGTACTTCGTCCGATCGCGCGGCAGGAGCACGTACGCGTGGACGGGGCCCGCGTTCACGCGGAAGGGACGCGAGGCGACGTAGGGGGACGGGGAGGCTTCGCTTGCGACAAGGAGGAGCGCGTCCGAGGCCGATCCGACGAGCATGCCTTCGGCGGGGGAGAGAAGCGAGCACGAATCGATGCACACGCGGTCTCCGACGCCGGCGGGGCGAACGTCCACCACGGTGGCTTCCTCGAGGCGCACGGGCGCCACCGTTCGATGGTCGAGAAGCTCCCGAAGCCGCGCGATCTCGGCGGGTTTCTGGCTCGTGAGCACGACGCCGTGCACGCCCACCTCAAGCGTGTCGAGGAACACGCGCGCCTCCGCGGCGTCGCCCACCTCGGCAAGGAGCTTGGCGCGGGTTCCCTGGAAGCTTGCGACGAGGTTCTCGAGGGGAATGACTTTCCAGTCGGACGTCGCCACGAGGACGTATTCGTCCGAGCGCGCGCGTGCGTGCGCTCGCTCCTCGTCGGACTTGCTCCTAATCTCGATGCGCGTGCCCACCGGGACGCCGGAGCGCAGGAGACGATCGCCGTCCAGTGCGAGCGATTCGAAGCGGCCCAGGCGCAGGAGGTCCCGGGGAATCTCCTTGCCCGCGACGAGGAAGTCCGAGAAGCCGGCTTCGAGGGCGCGCGTGAGGGTCGCCCCGGCCTCGGGCATCGAGGGGTCGACGAACACGAAGGCCAGCGTCATGGGACCTCAGAGGAGCTTTCGCACGTCGGCCGGCGAGGCGCCCTTGAGCACGATCTCGGCGATCGCACGCACCATGGCCTCGGGCTTTGCGTGGGCAAACGCGTTGCGGCCGACGGAGACGCCGGCTGCGCCCGCGCGCATGGCATCGGCGACCATCCGGAGGAAAGCCTCGTCGCTGCCGGCCTTGGGGCCGCCCGAGATGACGACGGGGACGGGGCACCCCTGGACCACTTCGCGGAAGGTCTCAATGGAACCGGTGTAGGGGCACTTGACGACGTCGGCCCCAAGCTCGGCGCCCAAGCGCGCGACGTGCTTCACGTACTTCACGTCGTGCGGATCGGCGATGTCGTGGCCGCGCGGGTACATCATGGCCAGAAGCGGCATGCCCGCGCGAACGCAGTCGCGCGCGATCGCGCCGAGATCCTCGACCATCCGGCTCTCCGTCGGAGCGCCGACGTTCACGTGGACGGAGATGGCGTCGGCGCCCAGCGCGATCGCCTCGTCCACCGTGCAAACGAGACGTTTGTCGTTGGGATCCGGGTTGAGCGCCGTGCTGGCGGAGAGATGGACGACAAGGCCGGCCGCGCGGAGGCTTGCGCCGACGGCGGGAACCAATCCCTTGTGGACGATCACGGACGTGGCGCCGCCGCGATCGGCAGCCGACGCCGAGGCGGCGGGGTCCACGAGGCCCTCGAGGGGGCCGTTCGAGACGCCGTGGTCCATGGGGATCATGACGAAGCGGCCGGTTGCCGGGTCGGCGATCCGGCGTATGCGGAACGACTTCCCGGGCGACGGCGCGAATGGGAATGGCGGCATTCCGAATCGCCGGATAGTCGGCCTGAACATATTTGTAGGCTTCTGTACAGGAATGAGCGTTTGCTTTAAGTAAAATGTACGCTCTCGTACACCACTGCCCATGTGGCATCTGATCACGAAGTATTTCCACAGGTACCCTGCCCAAGCGCGCGTGGCCCAGCTTCTCCTGCAATGCGGTCTTTCGGTTCGGGAGGACGGCATCTACTGCGACAGGATCGCCGTGCCCGACACGAGCCTCGCGCGGGCGGCAGGCGTCGACCGGCGCGTCATCGCCGCCACGGTGGAGACCATCCGGCGGGAGCCCGACCTCCTGCGCGTGTTCTCGCGCCTTCTGCCGACGTGCCACTTGAAGGACGCCGCGCCAGCGTTGAACTGGGGCGTGCTGGAGATCATTCCCGTGGACGCGCGAAGCCCCGGCATCCTCGCTGGCGTTGCCGACATCATCGCGCGGCGAGGCATCAGCCTGCGGCAGGCCATCGTGGACGATCCCGAGCTCACCGAAGAGCCGCGTTTGTACGTCGTGACGGACGTGCCCGTTCCCGCCGACCTCATCCACGAGATCCGGCAGAGCCGGGGCGTGAAGAGCGTCGTCATCCGCTGATCGAAGAGCCCGGCCACAAGAACCCTTATAAGCAGACAGGCGGCCTTGCCAACCGGTTCCAGTATGTCGCTCCGATCGGTTCGCCCCTGGGCCGTCGTCTTGGCTTCCATGGTCGTGGCTGGCTGCCTTGCCGAAACCCCCGTCGACACGCAGTCCATCCAGACGCCCCAAGCGCCCACGCTTGCGGAAGGCGTTCGCGTCCACCTTGCAAACGGCTTGGCGCCCGTGGCGCTTCCCTCGCTTCCCGCGATCGCATCCGTCTGGCGGGACCTTGGACACGACGCCGTCGAGCCCACGCTTGGCGTGACGTCGAAAGGCACCATTTTCTACGCGGCCGTGAACTGGGCCACGGGCGCAACCGACGTTCTGCGATCGCGTGACGGAGGAATTACGTGGGAGGACGTCTCGCCGCGCCTGCCCACCGGGCACAACGTGCCGCCCGAGACGGGCGACCCGTACGTGTGGGTGGACCCGGACACCGATCGCGTGTTCACGTTCGACATGTTCCCGGCGCTCGCCTGCGGCGTCCTCTCCTGGAGCGACGACGAGGGCGCCTCGTGGACCACACAGCCGCTCGCGTGCGCCACACCGCCGCCGTACGACCACCAGACGCTCACCACGGGCAAGCCCCGGAGCGTCGCCACGCGGGGCTACCCGAACGTCGTGTACCAGTGCGTGAACCGCGTCTCCGACAGCATCTGCGCAAGGAGCCTCGACGGCGGTCTCACCTGGAGCCCGGGAACGCCCGTCTTCCTTGGCGTCGATCCTTCGCTCCTGCCTCCCTCGCCCGAGCGGCCCCTTGGCGCGTTCTGCGGCGGCCTGCACGGCCACCTCGTCGCGTCGCCCGACGGCACGCTGTACCTGCCGCGCGAGTACTGCGGACGCCCGTTCGTGGGCATCAGCACGGACGACGGCGCCACGTGGACGCGCGTGCAGGTGAGCGACGTGGCGGCAAGCTCCGGACCGGACCCCGCCGTGGCCGTCGACGAGGAGGGGAACGTGTACTACACGTGGGTCCACCCCGGCGGTCTCCTGTACGTGGCCGTGAGCCGCGACCAGGGGCGCACGTGGAGCGAGCCGTTTGTTGCAAGCCCCGCCGAGGTGACGGCGACCCACCTTCCCGCGATCGCCGCGGCCGCAAAGGGGCACGTGGTGATCGCGTACGCGGGAACCGAGACCCTCCCCGGGGGCTACGACAACGAGGAATTCTCGAAGCCCGCCTCCCAGCGCCCGGCGGACGGCGCCATCAACTCCGCGACGTGGAACGGATACCTCGCCGTGCTCACGGACGCCCTTTCTTCCGAGCCGACGATCGTGACCGTCACCGTGAACGATCCAGCCGACCCGCTCGTCCGTGGCTACTGCGGGCCCGGTCGCTGCCCCGGCATGTACGACTTCATCGACGTCGTCATCGGTCCCGACGGGCGGCCGTACGCGGGCTTCGTGGACGCCTGCGTCGGCGAATGCGCGGGACCCGAAGGCACGTACCAGCAAAGCCAGGGCCGGGCCCAGGGTCGCGCCGGCGCGCTCGTGGCGTTGGCGCAAGGCCCCAACCTGCGCGCACCGGGAATCCTCGACGGCTGGACCTAACCGCGAAGCGACCGCACGAACTCCGCCACGCGCTCCGGCGGCTCGCCGCGCTCGATCCGCTCGACGATGGCGCTGCCGACGACGACCGCGTCGGCGCCGGCTCCCGCAAGCGCGGACACGTGCTCAGGCTTCGAGACGCCAAAGCCGACGGCAAGCGGCGTGCGGCCCGCCGCGGCCTTGGCGCGCTTGACAAGGTCGAGCGTCTCGGTGGGAAGATCGCCTCGCACGCCCGTGACGCCATAGGCGGACACGAGGTAGAGGAAGCCGCCCGTTGCCTTGGCGATCGAGGCGATGCGCGCGTCGTCGGAGGCGGGCGACGCGAGGAGCACGAGGGAGAGGCCTTTCTCGCGCGCGACGGCGCGCAGGGGGCGCGACTCCTCGAGCGGGAGGTCCGGAACGACGAAGCCGTCGGCGCCGGCGTCGGCCGCGCGGCGAACGAAGTTCTCGAGGCCCGCGCGGAAGAAGAGGTTGTAGTAGGTCATCAGCAGGACCGGCGGCGCAAACCCGTCCGCACGGAGGTCCCGCACGAGGTCCAAGGCGTCCTGCGGGGTCGTGCCCACGGCAAGGGACCGCGTGGCCGCGCGTTGGATCACCGGCCCGTCGGCGACGGGGTCGCTGAACGGGACGCCGATCTCGACCACGTCCGCGACCCCCTGCAGCGCCCGCGCGTAGGCGCGACTCTGCGGAAGGGAAGGGTCGCCTGCCATGAGATACGCCACGAGCGCGGGCTTGCGCGAGGCGCCGGCGATCGCCGAGGCGAGGTTGCGCCGCGCCCTCAGAGCCGCTCCCCCAGGTAGTCGGCAAGCGTGTGCACGTCCTTGTCCCCTCGGCCTGAGAGCGTGACGACGAGGAAGTCGTCCTTTGGCATCGTGCGCGCCATCGTGAGCGCGTGGGCAACCGCGTGCGCCGACTCGAGCGCCGGTAGGATCCCCTCGTTCCGGGCGAGCGTGACGGCGGCCGCGACGGCCTCCTTGTCGGTGACGGAAACGTACTCCGCGCGGCCCGAGTCCTTGAGGAAGGCGTGCTCGGGGCCCACGCCCGGATAGTCGAGGCCCGCGGAAACGCTGTGGGTGTCGAGGACCTGTCCGTGCTCGTCCTGCAGGAGGTACGTCATGGCTCCGTGCAGGACGCCGCGCGAGCCGGCCGACAGCGTGGCCGAATGCTTGCCCGTCTCGATCCCCGAGCCGCCGGCCTCGACGCCGACGAGCCGCACCGCCTCGTCGTGTCGGAAAGGGTGGAACGTTCCCATGGCGTTGCTTCCTCCGCCCACGCATGCGACGACGGCGGCCGGCAGGCGCTTCTCTTTCCGGAGGGCTTGCGCGCGGATCTCCTTGCCGATCACGCTCTGGAAGTCGCGCACGATCGTTGGGAACGGATGCGGCCCCACGACGCTTCCGAGGAGGTAGTGCGTCGAGCGCACGTTTGCCACCCAGTCGCGAAGCGCCTCGTTGATGGCGTCCTTGAGCGTCTTGCTCCCGGACTCCACCGTGTGCACCTTCGCGCCAAGGAGCTTCATGCGGAAGACGTTCAGGCTTTGGCGCGCCACGTCGACCGAGCCCATGTAGACCTCGGTCGGGATGCCAAGCACGGCGCCGGCCATGGCCGTGGCGACGCCGTGCTGGCCCGCGCCCGTCTCGGCGATAAGACGAGTCTTTCCCATGCGGCGCGCGAGAAGGCCCTGGCCCATGACGTTGTTGAACTTGTGCGCGCCGCCGTGCACGAGGTCCTCGCGCTTGAGGTAGATGCGCGCGCCGCCGGCCTGCGCGGTGAGGCGCTCGCAGAGGTACAGCGGCGTGGGACGCCCCCCGTAGTCGGTGTGGAGCTTGCGAAGATCGGATTGGAAGGCCTTGTCGCGCGCGTGCTTGGCGTACGCTTCCGCGAGCTCGTCGAGCGCAGGCATGAGCGTCTCGGGCACGAACTGCCCGCCGAAATCGCCGAACCTACCGCGCGGCACGACGGGCCTCCTCGAGGAAGCGCGCGACGAGCGCGTCGGACCGCTTGCCCCCCGCCTCCACGCCCGAGGCGACGTCCACGGCCCACGGCTCGACGGCCGCGATCGCGTCCCCGACGTTGTCCGGCGAGAGGCCCCCCGCCAGCACGACGGGGAAGGGGTGCAGCGCATCGCGGATGCGGCGGCTCAGGCTCCAGTCGTGCGTCGTCCCCGTGCCGCCGATGCGCCCCTCCTTGGCGCTGTCGAGGAGGATCGCGTCGCAGTGGGGCGCAAGCGCACGAGCGCGCTCGACGGCGTCGTCGCCCGTGACGGCGACGCCCACGATCAGGCGCTGCCCGATCGCGCCTCGCAGGCGACGCAATGCCGCGACGTCGGTCCACCCCTGAAGCTGGATCGCCGAGGGGTTGATCTCGCGGGCGATGCGCCAGACCTCCGGCTCGGTCTGGGCGGCCGTGACGGCGACCGTCTCGACGAACGGGGGCACGCTCCGCACGAGCGCGGCGGCTTGCGCGAGGAGGAGGTTCCGTTGGGAGCGCGGCGAGGCCACGACGAAACCGAGCGCGTCGGCGGCAAGCGCCCCTCGGACGTGCTCGGCGGCCTGGTTCCCGCAGATCTTGACCTTCACAGCAGTTCCCCCAGCGCGGCGGCGGGATCGGCGGCGGTCATGAGACCGGTCCCGACGAGGACGGCATCGGCGCCGGCACCATAAAGTGCATCGGCGTCGGCGCGCGAGGAGACCCCGCTCATGCCGACGACGGGCCGATCCTTGCGGACGTTCGAAAGCACGCGGCCGGTGCGCTCGAGATCCACCTCCATGGTGCGAAGGTCCCGGTTGTTGATCCCCAAGAGATCGGCGCCGGCGGCCTGCGCTTGCTCGAACTCGGAGGCCGAGACGACCTCCGCCAGCACCTCGAGCCCGAGCGCGTGCGCGCGCGCGACCGTGTCGGCAAGCGGCTTCTCGGCGTAGCCGCGGTTGAACAGCGTGACGATGAGGAGCGCCGCGCTTGCGCCGCAGCTGTGCGCGGCAAGGAATTGCTTCTCCGAAAGGACGAAGTCCTTCATGAGCGTGGGAACGCCAAGGTCGGCCGACTCCGCAAGCGTCGACAGCGAGCCGCCAAAGCGCTTGGGCTCCGTGAGGATCGAGAGGCCGCGGGCGCCCGCCTTCGCGAGGGACTTCGCAAGGACGATCGCGTCGTGGCCATCGCGCAGACGACCGCGCGTGGGGGAGGCGGGCTTCACCTCGGCCAGGACCGCGCGCGGGGCGGACAGGACGGCCGCGCGCAACGAGGGGGCCTTGTTGGAGGCGCGGGGAGGGGCGTCGTAGTAGCCTTCGGCGATCGTCTCCTTGGCCGCGCGCGCGAGCTCGTCGAGAATGTCGGTCACGCTTTCGCCTCCCGCGCGGCGGCGAGGAAAGCGTCGAGCTTGGCAAGCGCCGCGCCCGAGTCCACGCTCTCCTGGGCCCGCCGCAGGCCTTCGCGGAGCGTGGAAGCCCGGCGAGCCACGAGGAGCGCGGCGGCCGCGTTGACGAGCATGGCGTCGCGTCGCGGGCCGCGTGCGCCCGAGAGGAGGTTCCGGAACTCCTTGGCCGCCTCGGGCGGGGGAAGCGGCCCGATGTCGGCGGCCGACGCGCGCGGGACGCCGAGGTCCTCGACGCGCCACCGCTCCGAGCGGACGGCCCCTTCCTCGAGCGTGGCCACGACCGTCTCGCCCACGGTCGAGATCTCGTCCAAGCCTCCCACGCCGTGCGCGACGATCGCGCGCGACACGCCGAGGTTCGAGAGCACGGTCGCAAGCGGTACGACCAGCCGCTCCGAGAAGACGCCCACGACCTGGCCTTGCGGTTGCGAGGGGCTCGTGAGCGGTCCGAGCACGTTGAAGACCGTCCGCACGCCAAGCTCTCGGCGCACGGGCGCCGCGTGGCGCGTGGCGGGGTGGAAGGCGGGGGCGAAGCAGAACACGACGCCCGTCCGCTCAAGAACGGACGCCGCGCGTTCGGGCGGGAAGTCCAGCCGCGCGCCGAGGGCTTCGAGGACGTCGGCGCTGCCGCAGATGCCCGTTCCGCTGCGGTTGCCGTGCTTGGCCACAAACGCGCCCGCGCCGGCGGCGACGAAGGCCGCAAGCGTGGAGAAGTTGAACGTCTTCACGCGCGCTCCGCCCGTTCCCGACGTGTCGATGACCGGACCCGGAACGTTTGCGCGAAGCGGCACGGCGGCCTCGCGCATGGCCCGGGCAAAGCCCGTGATCTCGTCGGTCGTCTCGCCCTTGGCGGAAAGCGCCACGAGAAAGCCGGCGATCTGCGCGGGCGTGGCCCGCCCGGCGATCACCTGCGCCATGGCCTCCCGCGCCTGCACCTGCGTGAGGTCGCGCTTGGCAAGGAGAAGGTCGAGGACCTCCTTCACCGGCACGCCTCCAGGAAGTTTCCGATCATGCGTTTCCCGTGCTCCGTGAGCACGCTCTCCGGGTGGAACTGCACGCCCTCGATCGGGAAGCGCCGGTGTCGCGCGCCCATGAGCTCGCCCTCGGGCGTTCGCGCGGTGACTTCGATCTCGGACGGAAGGCTTTGCTCGTCGACGACGAGGCTGTGGTAGCGCGCGGCCTTGAAGGGGCTTGGCACGCCGCGGAAAACGCCCTTCCCGTCGTGGTGCACGAGGCTCGCCTTGCCGTGCATGAGGCGCGGCGCTCGCACGACCTTGCCGCCGTAGACGTGAGCGAACCCCTGCAGGCCCAAGCACACGCCAAGCGTGGGCACCTCGGGCGAGAGCTTCGTGAGGACGTCGGCGCACACGCCAAAGTCGCGCGGGTTGGCTGGATCGCCGGGTCCCGGCGAGATCACCACGCCCCGCGGGGCGAGCCGCCGCGCCTCGTCGAGCGTGATCGCGTCGTTGCGGCGCACGACGGGCTCGACGCCAAGCTCGCCCAGGTACTGCACGAGGTTGAAGGTGAAGGAGTCGTAGTTGTCGAGGACGAGGACCTTCATGCGCCCTCCAGGATGGAGACGAGCGCGCGGGCCTTGGCCTCGGTCTCCTCCCATTCGCGCTCGGGAACGCTGTCGGCCACCACGCCGGCGCCGGCTTGCACGCTCGCCTGGCCGCCGCGCGCGACAAGCGTGCGGAGCGTGATCGCGCTGTCGACGGATCCGTTGAAGCTGAAGTAGCCCACGGCGCCCGCGTAGGGCCCGCGCGCGGAGGCCTCAAGCGCATGGAGGATCTCCATCGCGCGAACCTTGGGCGCGCCCGTCACCGTGCCCGCAGGGAACAGCGCGTCGAAGGCGTCCATGCCGTCGAGGCCCGCGCGCAGCTTCCCTCGCACGCGGGAGACGAGATGCTGCACGTGGCTGTAGCGCTCGATCCGCATGGACTCGGCAACCTCCACGCTTCCAAACTGCGCCACGCGACCCACGTCGTTTCGCGCCAGGTCGACGAGCATGGCGTGCTCGGCGCGCTCCTTCTCGTCGGCGGCAAGCTCGGAGGCCAGCCGATCGTTCTCGCGCGGGTCGGCCCCAAACGGGCGCGTGCCGGCGATGGGGAACGTCTCCACGACGCCGTCCTGCACGCGAACGAGCATCTCGGGGCTTCCGCCCACGATCCACCGGTCGCCGTAGCGAAGAACGTACATGTACGGCGACGGGTTGCGGGCGACGAGCTTCGCGTACACGTCGAGGAGGTCGCCTTCGACGCGCGCGGTCGTGCGCTTCGAGACGACGGCCTGGAAGATGTCCCCCGCGCGGATGTGATCCTGCGCGCGCTCGACGGCCTTCTCGAAGGTCGCGCGCTCCGGGAAGCGGGAGAGCGGGGAGGCAAGGCGCGGCGCGGGGTGCGCGGCGGCGGGACGCGCCGCGCGGCGGCACACCTCCTCGAAGCGGTCCTCGCCGTGCGAGAAGTAGAAGGCGCGGCCCTCCGCGTGGTCGAACACGACCCCGTCGAGGTAGAGGCCAAGCTCGGCGTCGGCGAACCCGTCCGAGAGGGAACGCCGGGGGATCTTCTCGAGGCTCGCCGCGTACTCGTAGGCGAAGTAGCCCACGAGCCCGCCGAGGTAGCGCACCTCGGGAACGTGCGGGCGGTGGCGCGCAAGGAGGACGCGCACGGCGGCGGCAAGCGTGTCCTCGGAGGACGACGTGCGCGAGGCGTCCTCGACGTCGCAGCGGCCCTCGCGCAGGCGCACGAGCGCGCGCGGGTCGAAGCCCAGCATGGAGAAGCGCGCAAGGCGCCGTGGGCCTTCTGCGCTCTGCAGAAGGAACGACGTTTCGGAGCCTTCGGAGACCCGCCGGTAGAGCTCAAGCGGCGGAAGGTTCGTATGGAGGTCCCGCAGAATCACGCGGCAACCATGTAGAGATTGTATCTTATAATACTTCGCTGAACGGAAGTGGGCATTGGTTGAAATAGGCGGACGCCTGCAAGATTACTGCGCAACTGCGCAGTAAAAAAGGGGTCTGCCGTGCAACCAATTGGCGCAAAACCGTAAGGCCGCTCCCGCCGCCCGACGCGCGGTGGCTTTGCAATGACGATGCGTCGTTGGCTAGGAGTGCTGCTCGTGACCGCCCTGTTCGTTCCCGCGCCTGCGCAGGCGGCGTCGTCCGACGCCTGCGCAAGCGGCTTTGACGCGGGCAATTCGTGGGAGTTCGCCTGGACGATCGTTCCGCCGCGCAACTGCACGGGCCAGATGGACGGAAACGACGGAGCGGACTGGTACGCCGTGAACGTTCCCCCGGGCTCGCTTTCGGCGCGGTTGGACGTGAACGTGTGCCCCACGTCCTCGTGGGATCCCGACGTGCGCCTGTACTTTGCGACGAGCACGCAACTCCTCCTCGTCCAAGGACCCGGCACGCTGAAGGCCTCCTCCGTAAACGGCTCCGGACAGTGCGACCGCGTGTCGGCCACGCTTTCGACGACCGACGCCGCTCAGGGCGGACGCTGGTACATCCACGTGTACGTGTTCAGCGGCGCGGGCGCCTACTCGATGGCCGTGGTGAGCTAGCGGTCCCTCAGGCCCGGCGGCGCGAGGGCCGAAACGGCCAAGAGCGGTCCGCGCCGTACGGGCCGGGGGACACCATGGTCCACGTGCTGCGCGAGTTCACGATCACGCTTCCCGACAGTCCCGGGTCGCTTGCCGACGTGGCAAGCGCCATGGGGAGCGCGGGCCTCAACCTGAGCGGCTTTCTGGGCTACGCGCGCGGCGCCGGATCGGAGGTGCACTTCGTCGCCTCGGACGCCGCCTCCGTCGAGAGCTTCCTCAAGCGGCAATCGTGGAAGTGGCGCTCGCGCGACGTCGTCGCCGTCCCGGCCGCCGACGAGCCGGGCTTCGTGGGGCGCGTGGCCTCGCGGCTTGGAGACGCGGGCGTCAACATCGAAGCTACGTACCTTGCGTTGCAAGACGGAACGCCGCTTGTGGTCTTCAGCGTGGACGACGTGACGACGGCGAAGAAGGCGCTCGCGTAGCCCGCCTCGTTAGCCCGGTCCGATCGGCTGCGGGCACGCTTCCCAGCCCTCGCGCAGGAACGGCTCCTCGCGGTGCGCGCAGACGACCGTGCACTCGTCGGGTTCGGGCCACGGTGCGTCGTTCGTGCAGACGCCGGCGCCCGCGGCGCCTTCGTTTGCGTCCGCGGCCACAAACGCGCCCCGGAAGCTCTCCGCCGTCACGTCGACGGCCACGATGCCGGCGCGGCCCTGCCACGCGGCCCCAAACCCGCAGGTCGCCGGCCCCTGGGCAAAGGGCGGACCTTGCCCGGCGCACGCGCCCGCAAACGCGCCCGGCTCCACGGTGTCGGCCGCCACGAAGGCGCCGGCCCATCGGCCAAGCGCCGACGCGAACAGGCCCGCCATCACGAACCGCAGGTCGGTGGTGGCAATGGCGCACGCGGCGGGGTCCTTACCCTGCGGGTCGCCTGCGCAGGCGAACGGGTAGTGCGGCGCGATCGTGTATCCGCGCTGGGTTCCGCCGACGATGGCGTAGTGGCGAAGCGTGCGTTCGTCGTTCCACGGCTCGGGATCGTTGGGCGCTTCGATCGTGGCGCGAAGCTCGACGTCGCCAACCTGCCCGCCCGCGTTCCAAGACGCCTCGAGCGTCGCCGTCCGTCCGAAGTCCACGCCCATCGTGTACTCGGCCACGACGCGCGAAACCCGATCGGAGACGGTCGTCGCGGTCACGACGAGCCGGACCTCGGGCGCAAGCCACTGCCCGAAGTTCGTCACGTCCACGAAGACGCGGCGATGCATGCCCGAATGCAGACTGACGCCGTCGGTCGTAAGCGTGGGAACGTTTTCGACGCGCAGACCCGTCACCGCCACGTCGGGAGGCGGCAAGAACTCGAAGCCGACGCCGTATCCGAAGGGCTCGCCGTTCCAGGAGCCCCCCTCGAGCAGCAGGACGCCAAAGCGTACCGCACCGTCGAACCACGCGTCGAGGCTGCCCCCCACGCCGCCTGCGCCGCCTTGCGGAACGACGTGGATCTCCTGCGAGTGCGCGCCGTCGTCGGACTCCATGCGGACGTGCGCGTGCGGACCGTTGTCGGGAAGGCCGTAGTGGGCGCGAACGCGCCAACCCGGCGGCGGCTCGACGCGGAACCAGTCGGCCGCGTCGCCCGGGCAGCCCACGTGCCCGCCGTACCCGCCGGCCTCCACGTCGTGCGCGCTTGCCGCGTCGCCGGGCCGGTCAAACACGTCGCCGTCCTCGCACGCAAACGGCGGGTCGACGTGCGCCTCGAGGTGGTACGGTGCAACGGGTGCGCCAACGTCCACGAGCACGACGCCCACGAGGACGCGCCCCGTCGAGAGGTCCGAGAAGCGGCCGTTCACGCCGGCCCACGGGAAGGCGGAATCCTGGGGCGAGACGTGCCAGTCGGCAAGCAGTTTCCCGCTGCCGCTTAGCACGACCGCGTGAAGGTGCGGGCCGTCGCGCGGCGCGGACACGGCAAGCCACACGCCCGGCGAGCCGGCGTGATCGAGCGCGTACCAGTCCGCCTCGTCCCCGTCCCCCACCGTTCCCTCGTGGTGCCCGTCCCCGATCGGCAGCGCCTGCGTCCAGTCGTCGGGAGCGTCCCCCTCGCCCGGATCGGCCGTCGCCCCCAAAGGAACGATCGCGACGCTTGCGGCTACGAGCCAAACGAGGAACCTTCTGGCAAACACGAGACTGCCTCCCCGCCGCCGGAGAATCGGGCGGTCGCTTAAGCCTTCAGGCCGGGAGATCGTATGCAGGTCGTATGCTGGTGCGACGGCCTGCGGGGGCGGGCAGGGCAATCGCGAGGCATTCCACCGCCGCGGCGCCCTCGGTCGTCGTGCCCCAAGTCTTACGCAGGGCCCGTGCGCTACGGGGTCTCGTGCCCAACCGCCTCGCCTCCGCCCGGTCCTCGTACCTTCGCTCCGCCGCTTCCCAGCCGGTCGACTGGTTCCCGTGGGGCGAGGAGGCGTTCTCCAAGGCGAAGCGCGAGGACAAGCCGATCCTCCTTGACATCGGCGCCGTGTGGTGCCACTGGTGCCACGTCATGGACCACGAATCGTACGAAGACGCCGAGGTCGCGCGCCTCATCAACGACCGGTTCGTCGCCGTGAAGTTGGACCGGGACGAGCGCCCGGACGTGGACGCGCGCTACCAGATGGCCGTCTCCGCGATCACGGGGCAGGGGGGTTGGCCGCTCACGGGGTTCCTCACGCCGGAGGGCCGCCTGTTCTTCGGAGGAACGTACTTCCCGCCCGACGGCAAATGGGGGCGACCCGGATTCAAGACCGTCCTTTCCGACGTGGCCGACTACTACGCGGAGAAGCGCGAGAACGCGCTCGCGGACGCGCGCCGCCTCTCGGAAGCGCTCGCGCGGCACGCAGACGCGGTGCGGCCGGGCGTGCTCTCGCCCCCGCTCCTCGACCAGGCGTCAGCGGCCATGCTCGCCCACCACGATCCCGTGAACGGCGGCTTTGGGCACGCGCCGAAGTTCCCCCATCCCTCGGGCGTCGACTTCCTCCTTCCGCGGCCGGAAGGGCGCGAGCCGGCGCTCCTCACGCTCTCGCGGATGACCCACGGCGGAATCCACGACCACGTGGGCGGCGGGTTCCACCGCTACAGCACGGACGCCGCGTGGACGATCCCCCACTTCGAGAAGATGCTCTACGACAACGCGGCGCTCCTGTCGAGCTACGCGCTTGCTTTCCGCGCCACAAACGACCCCGCCTTCGAGGCGACCTCGCGCGGCATCGTCGGATGGATGGACGGCGTTCTCGCGGATCGCAAGCGCGGCGGCTTTGGCGCCTCGCAGGACGCCGACGTCGGCCCCGAAGACGACGGAAGCTACTTCACGTGGACGCAGGAGGAGCTCGCCGCCGCGCTCGATCCGACGGAG
>DATLFM010000012.1 GCA_035541015.1 Candidatus Thermoplasmatota archaeon | reverse complement strand
GGTCACTTAAGCGTTGCGGTCCGGCGGGGGCGCGCGTTAACGCAGGTTCGGAAGAAACGGGAAAGAGGCGTGCTAGGCCAAGCGGCATGGAAATGCGGGTTCGGAAAAACCGCATCATCCGTCAGCGCGCATCTCGACGACGCGCAAGTGCGCGGAGTGCCTGAACGCATGCAAGGAATCTGGAATCCGATGGGCCGCGTTTCGCGAATTGCCATGGCTTCGTTGCTCGCGAGCCTCGTCCTTTCAACGGCGCCCGCGCAGGCGCAATTCGAGGTCGCAGATCCGTTCCTCGTGGTCGACGACGCCATTCTTGCTGGGGACGAGGCATGGGTCGTTGCCGAGGATGTCCTCGAAACGACGCTCTACGGCGAGCAGGACGAAGACACGGACAGCCACAGCGGACCGTATTCTTGCGGGAGCTGCACGCGCGAGAAGCACTGCTACACGAAGCGTCACTACTACGCCGCCGAAAGCAGCTACGAGTGGGACGACGGCGAGAAGAAGAAGACAGCTACGAAGTACAAGTACTACGAGACGTACCACTGCAGCTAGGGGCAACGGGGGCGAAGACGATGCCTTCCTGCCGCGCCCCGCTTGCCGTCCCCATGCTTGCCGTGCTCGCGATGATGCTTGGCGGCATCTTGAATCCTGCGTGGGGCCACGCAAACGACGGGGCGCGGCTTGCGATTGTCCAGCTTTCGCCCGAGTCGCAACGGGCAGGGGTTGCCGCCGCCCAGGCTCTGGGACTCAACGTCCTCGACACCCTCCGCGTGGTCCCCGCTGCTCTCGTCGCCGGCTCGCCCGATGCGCTTGCGGCCCTCGCGGGCGCACCGGGCGTGCTGCGCGTCGAGACGCTTTCGCCCGTGACCTACGATCTCGCGAGCGCAACGCTTGCAAGCCGCGCGAAAGCCGTGTGGGACGACGCCGCGGCCGCGTCGCTGGGGCTCGCGCCGTTGCGCGACGACGCGGGCAACGTGATCGACGGGAACGGAATCACGGTCGCCGTCGTGGACGTCGGGCTCAATGCCCATCATCCCGACCTCCCCTATCGGACGAAGGTCGTTCGCAACCTGTATCCCCTCTCGCTCGCGCCAAACTCCTATCCGTCCGCGGACCCCTTCGCCGGCCGCGTCGACGCGTGGATCGACGCGCCAGCGACGGGGCTCTTCACGACGCATGGAAACCATGTGGCCGGAATCGTCGCGGGGACGGGAGCGGCTTCGCTTGGCAAGCACCGCGGCGCGGCGCCCGGCGCGTCCCTCGTGGGTTTCGGCGATCACGGCCGGCCGTCTGCGTCCTTGGGTTTTCCGTTCGGTGCTGGCTCATGGTACTACGCGAAGGCCTGGGAATGGGTCTACGAACACGGCCACGCGGTGACCCCGCCGATACGGGTCGTGACGAACTCCTGGGGATACGCGCACGGCCCATGCGATCCAACGATCACGCTGTCCCGCCTGCAGCAGAAGCTCGTCCTCGAGCGCGGCATCGTCATGGTCTTCAGCGCGGGCAACCTCGGCGGCGATGGGACGGCGAACAACGTCCGAACCCAGCCGCAATGCGGCCCGGAAGGCGTGCTTGGCGTCGCGGACTACGACGACCTCGACTCCGGCACGCGCTCCGGCCGCCTTTCCGCGAGCTCCTCGCGCGGCAACGCCTCCGACAACCGGACCTGGCCCGACCTGTCGGCGCCCGGCACGGCCATCGTCTCCGCCGGAGGCATGGGGCAAGCGCGCGCGGGCCAACTCTACTTCGAGGCAAGCGGCACGAGCATGGCCGCGCCGCACGTGGCCGGAGCCGTCGCTCTCGTCCTGCAGGCGCATCCCGCGCTCGGGCCCGCAGAGGTCGAGTGCCTCCTCGAGCAGACCGCCCACAAGTTCGACGCCGCCGGATCGGGAGGCCCCTACGCGACTGGCCACAACGACAGCCGCTTCGACGGCTCGCACCATGCGCGCGGGCACGGCCTGCTCGATGCGCATGCGGCCGTCGTGGCCGCGCTCGACCTTTCGCGGGGCCACCTCGTCGGGGCCGCCTGGCGCTGCGCGGGCGCCCATCCGTGGACCGGCGCCATCCGCTGACGACGGACTACGCTTGGCGCCGGCGCGCCAGCAACGCAACGGCGCCAGCGGCGCCAAGCACCGCCAAAGGCGCAAAGCCGGGCGTGCGGGTCTGCTGCTGTTGGCGCCCGCTGTCGTTGTTCTGCGTGTTGTTCTGGTTGTCGTTCTGGTTGTTCTGATTCTGATTGCCCTGGTCGTTCTGGTTTCCGGAGTCGTCCTCGTTGCCGGAGTCGTCCTCATCGCCCGTACCGTCGTCGCCGTCGCCGCCCGTCCCATCGTCCCCGCCGTCGCCCGTGCCGTCGTCCTGGGGCAGGTCCGTGACCTTGACGGCGCGGCACGCGTCAAGCTGCTCCCCGCCACTTACATTGAGGATGGCGTAGCCGGGCGGCAGGACGACCGTGAGCTTCGCCTGTCCCGGCTGGGCGTTGGGGCCGGCGTCCACGTTTGCGCACGCGCCGGAAGACGCCTGGAAGACGACGGTTAGATCCGTTTCCTCCGGGTCGTCGGACCGAAGGACAAGCGTGTGCATGGGTCCGGCGCCCGGCGCCTGTGCAAGCGTGCCGGTGCGCTCGCTCGTGAAGACGAGGGGCTCTCCCGAATCGACCGGTCCCACAAGGCCCGTCCAGTTTGACGTGGGCTCGCCCAGCTCGAAGGCAATGCCGTCCAAGTCCGCGTCGGCGTCCTGCGTCGACGGATCGCCCGCTTCGTCGGCAAACGCGTCCGCCTCGGCCTGCGAGACGTTCCCGTCCTGGTCCGTGTCGATGAGGCCGCGGAAGAACGAAGCCATCTCGCCCGCGAAGGAGACGTGGACCACAAACCGAGCCTCCTCGATGGAGGAGAAACGGAGAATCCCGGTCGCCGACATCTGCGAGGCGTCCTGGGCGACGGCAAGACCCGAGAAAGCAAGCATTCCGGCGAGCGCGACGGCGACTTTGCGCATGGGCGGGCATCCGGGGACCCGAGTAAAACGTTTTCGAATGGCGGCGGAGGGCCCTAGGGCGCTGCGCTTGCGGAGGCCCCGACGGCCAATCGGGCGTCGAAGTCCACGAACACCTCGCGAACAAGCGCCGCCGGATCGGTCTCGACGACGGTTCCGTCCACCTCGGCGGCGATGGCTTGGGCGGCCTCCACGAACATCGCGTCCTGGGGCTCGAGCAGCACGACCATGAGCTGCACGCCGCGGAGGTCGCGAAGCCGCCGGGCCTGCCGCAGCGCGTAGTCGAGGCAGCGCTCGGGACGGTCGGCGAAGTCCTGCCCCTTCTCCGTCCGAGCCTCCGGAAGCCCGTCGGTGATGAGGTACACGATGCGCCGGTCGGCGCGCGAGGACTCCAGCATCTCGGCGGCAAGCCGCAAGGCGCCGCCTGTGTTCGTGAATCCCCTGGGCTTGGCAAGCCACGTGTCGAGGAGATCCACCTTGCGGACGGAGGTCTCCATCTCGATCACGTCCACGCGGTTGTCCGGCGAGGCGCGCTTGGCCGCGCGGTGCAGCACGAGCACGGCGCGCTTGGCCGCGTCGAGGCGCTCGTTCTCCTCCATCGAACCCGACCGGTCGAAGACGATCACGACGTGCGTGGACGACGAGCGCCACTCGCGGTACACGAGGATGTCGTCGTCGAAGATGTGCCGCACGTGGGGGTGGCGCACGCGCGCCTGGATCTTGCTTTCGACGAGGTCCATGCGGGAGAGCTCGTAGACGGAGAGCATGCGCTCCTTCTCGTAGATGCCCTCGCCCTCCTCCTGCCCGCCCAGCGTGGCGTGGCGCGAGGCGGGCATCGCCGCGAGCTCCTCCGCGTACACGATCTCGCTGAAGCGGTCCACGAGGCGGCTTGTGATCGCGATCTCCCCGCCTCGCTGCCGGACGAGGCCCGAGTCCTCAAGCGCGGCCACGAGGTCGTTCCTGACCTTCTCGCGCGGCGCGTCGCGCAGGCGCTCCGCGAGCTTTTGCATCTCCTCCTCGCGCCGCTTCCAGAGCGCCTCGAGCTCCTGCTCGCGCTTCCCGCGCGCGGCCGATTCCTCCTCGGAGAGCTCCTCGAGGCGGCGCGACATGGCGGCCTCGGCCTCGCCGATCTCGCGCTCGCGCTGCCGCAGGCTCTCCTCCATGAGCGCCATGGCAAGCGTGCCGTAGTTCTCGAGGCCCAGCATGCGGCGCCACAGGAAGCGCATGCGCTCCCGCGCGGTCATCGCGTCGAGGCGCGAGGCCAGGCGCGAGCGGAGCGAGGGGTTCGCAAGCGCTGCGCGCGCGAGCGCGTCGGAGGAAAGCGCGACGCCGGCGCCGCGGCCTGGGAGAAGCGCAAGCACGCGCTCGCGCCGCCCCCGGACCTCCTCGCGGGCGCCGCGGGCGAGCGCGCGGAAGGGCCAGGTGAGAAGGCGCCAGAGCCAGCGCAGGAACGCCACGACCATGATTCGTAATTTCGTGAATCCACGAATCTTTGCCTCCGCGGCCGTCACGTCGTCCTCCCACTGACGCAGGACCTCGGCCAGGCGCTCGTCGTGCGTGGCCTGGAGGAGCCGAATCTCCTGCCGCACGCCCTCGCGCGCCTGCTCGTAGCGCGCGGCCTCCTGCTCGTGGGCGCTGCGGACGCGCGTGCGCCGCTCCTCGAACTCGGCGGCGAGGCGCTCGGTGAGCTCCTTGGCGCGGCGCTCGATCTCGGCGCGGGCCTTTGCGAGCTTGGCGGCGAGGTAGGAGTCCTTCCCGGACCGCTCGGCAAGCCACGCGTCGAGCGCGCCTGGGCCCTCGCGGGCCAGGCGCGCCACGAGCTCTCGCTTCTGCTCGGGCGTGAGCTCGAAGGCGGTGTCGACCGCGTCGCACGAGGGAAGCTCGACGCGCGTCATCTCACGCCTTCTGCGCGGCGGCGAGCTGCTCGGTCCAGTCCGTCCGCTCGAACGTGCCGAAGTCCTCGAGCAGCCGGAAGACGTGCCGGGTGCGGGCCGCAAGGTCGGCTTTCGCCACGCTCGTCTCCACGGACCTCACCCAGCCGGCCAGGCGCTTGGTCTTCGCGCCGTCGCCCGCCAGCGCCTTCTGCGCCGACTCGGGCGTCCGCAGCGTCTCGCGCGCTTCGCGGATGACGCGCTCGGCCTCGGCCTTGTCGCCTTTGAGCTCGTTCTCGAAGAAGCCGCACCACCATGCGACGGCGGCGCGGCGGCCGGCCTCCTTCCAGTGGCGCTCGAGGAAGGCGTCCACGGTGGCGCGGTTCTCGTCCCACGACTCGCCGCCGCGGGCGCGGATGCGGCCGCGCATGGCGTCGGCGGCCCCGCGCCGGAAGTCGGTCGAGGAGGCCTCGGCGCGCGCGTCAAGCAGCGCGTAGCTCGCGCTTCGGCGGAGGATCTCGACCATCGCGCGGTTGCTTCCGACCTCGTCGAGCTCGCGCACGCCCTCGGCCGCGCGGCGCCAGTCCTGGACGAGGACGACGGCGGCGTCGCGGAGCACGCCTGAAACCCACACCTCGTCCTGGCCGGCAAGCGCCATGTCGACGATGCGGCGGTTCTTGGCGGGGCTCCGGTTGAAGGGCACGTGGAGGTTGGCCAAGCGATCGGAGAGGGGCTCGTTCACGTTGTCGAGGTCGCCAAGGTTGCTCGTCGTGATGGCGACAAAGCTCGCGGGGAAGGTCTCGCGCGTCTTCGCGGGCGAGACGATGTTCTCCTGGAGCGCCTGCAGGAGCACGTTCTGGGTGCCGCGGGGGAGCTTCCCGATCTCGTCGATGAGGAGGAGGCCGCGGTTGGCCTGCAGGAGCTTCCCCGGCTCGAACACAAGCGGGCTTGTCGGGTCGCCGATCTCCTCGAGCTTGGCGAGGTTGATCGTGCCCGTGAGGTTGTCCGGGAAGACCTCGGGCGAGCCCTGGATGCGCGCGAGGCCGTAGCCTTCGCGAAGCCGGATCTTGGCGACGGGCACCGAGGCGGGGTCGACGGCGGCGGGGTCGAAGTGCCCAAGCGTCTTCAGCGAGACGCCGCCGTGCCGCACGCGGCAGTACGGGCACGGCGGCACGAGACGCGCGAAGTCGCGGTCGATGAGCGAGAAGGGATCGTCCTGGACGGGGCAGCCCTCCACGGCGAGGACCTCCTTGGGAAAGAGCTCCCAGACGTCCTTGGCAAGGCTCGTCTTGCCGGAGCCGGGCGGGCCAAGCACGAGGAGGTTTGCGCCCGAGAGGAGCGAGGCGGTGAGCACCTCGAGGACGTCGTCGTCGAGGATCGTGCGCGGGAAGAGCGTCTGGTAGGCCTCGGCCTCCGCGTGGCCTTTGCCCCGAAGCTCGGACAGGCGCTCGCGGATCGTGTCGCGCAGGACGTCGCGAGGAAGTCGCGGGCGCTGCTGCTGTTCCAAAAGCGTCTTTGCGGTCACGGCGGCCATCGGGTTCGACCGCCTTGGCGAGGGGCTTTTTGCACTTAAACTCTGGCGCTTGCGGCCTCACCCTGCGAGCGAGGTCTTGCACTGCGCGCACGCCGCGCGGCCTCGCATGTTGACGTACTGGCAGGACTTGCAGCGGACGATGATGGGGCAGGAATCGGCGCCCAGGCGCTCGAATCCCTGCTCGCCGTAGAGCGCGTACAGGAACGGGCCCGAGTTGCTGATGACGATCTCAAGCGTCCCGAGCAGGACGAGGATCACGCTTACGCCAAGTCCCAGCGCCTGCCCGCCCGAGGGGACGGGCCCGGACGACGGCGCGAAGAGCGACGGGATCGTGACGAAGGCGAGGAGGCCCAGCGCGATCCAACCGAAGCCCATGGCGATGGGTTTCCAGCGGAAGCGAATGTCATGGCGCGCCGGCGGCGCACTCGCCGTCGCGCTTGCGGGCAAGGGGTCCACGCCGCGTGCACGCGCCTTCGTTTCCTAAAGGTTTCGTGCGAAGCGGGTACCTCCGAAGGTATATGAAGAAGGGATAATTTGAGGCGGACGTGACCCGGGGGAGGCGAACGCCGGCCAAGAAGCCTGCGCGCGCGGCCAAGGGGACGGCGCCGCGGCCGCGCGCCCGTTGGGCCAAGGAGACCCTGGAGACGCACCTCCGTCGCTCGCCGGAGCGGCCGGGGCCTTTCGCGACGTTCTCGGGCCGCGCGGTCGAGCGGGTCTACGGCCCCGACGACCTTCGGGGCTTCGATCCCGCGCGCAAGCTCGGCTTTCCGGGCGCGGCGCCCTTCACGCGCGGCGTGCAGCCCACCATGTACCGCGGTCGGCTCTGGACGATGCGGCAGTACGCGGGCTACGCGACGGCCGAGGAGAGCAACGCGCGCTACCGGTACCTCCTGTCGCACGGCACGACGGGCCTGTCGGTCGCCTTCGACCTTCCGACGCAGATCGGCCTCGACCCGGACGATCCGCGGTCGCTTGGGGAGGTGGGCCGCGTCGGGGTCTCGGTCGCAAGCGTCGAAGACGCAAGGCGTCTCTTCGACGGGATCCCGCTTCGCGACGTCACGACGTCCATGACGATCAACGCGCCCGCCTCCGTGCTTCTCTCCTACTACCTCGTCACGGCCATGGAGCAGGGCTTTGCGCAGGCCGATTGTGGCGGCACGGTCCAGAACGACATCCTCAAGGAGTACGTCGCGCGCGGCACCTACATCTTCCCGCCGGCGCCAAGCCTGCGCCTCACGGTCGACGTGATGGAGTACTGCGCGCGCAACGTCCCGCGCTGGAACACGATCTCCGTCTCCGGCTACCACATCCGCGAGGCGGGCGCCACGGCCGCGCAGGAGCTCGGCTTCACGCTTGCGCACGGCCGCGAGTACGTCCGCGCCGCCGTGGCCCGCGGGCTTCCCGTGGACGCCTTTGCGCCGCGCATCTCCTTCTTCTTCAATGCGCACAACGACCTTTTCGAGGAGATCGCGAAGTTCCGCGCGGCGCGGCGCATGTGGGACCGCATCATGGCCAAGGAGTTTGGCGCAAAGGACCCGCGCTCGCGCATGCTGCGCTTCCACGCGCAGACGGCCGGCTCGATGCTCACCGCCCAGCAGCCGGAGAACAACATCGTGCGCGTGACGATCCAGGCCCTGGCGGCCGTGCTGGGAGGTTGCCAGTCGCTTCACACGAACAGCTTCGACGAGGCGCTTGCCCTTCCCGCCGAGAAGGCCGCGCGCATCGCCCTTCGCAGCCAGCAGGTGATCGCGCACGAATCGGGGGTGGCCTCGACGGTCGACCCTTGCGGCGGCTCCTTTTTCCTGGAGCGGCTCACGGACGACCTGGAGGAGGAGGCCACGAGCCTGATCGCCGACATCGATGCGCAGGGCGGCGTCCTCTCCGCGATCGAGCGGGGCTGGATGCAACGGCGCATCCACGAGTCCGCGTACCTTCACCAGCGGGCCGTCGAGGAGGGCACGCGCGCGGTCGTGGGCGTGAACGCGCACGCGGCGACGGACGAGGAGCCGCCGGCGCTCCTGCGGATCGGCGCCGCCGTGGAGGAGCGCGCGCGGGAGGCTGTCGCCGCGCTGCGTGCGCGCCGGGACGCCGGGTCCGTGCAAAGCGCCCTGTCGGAGCTTGCCGCGGCCGCACGCCGCGAGGACAACCTCCTTCCCGCGATCGTCGCCTGCGCGCGGATCCGCGCGACCACGGGCGAGATCTGCGGCGCGCTCCGCGAGGTGTTCGGCGAGTACGAACCCCCGGGGGGCGCCTGAATGTCGCCGACCGATCCCGTCGTGACCGACCCGCGCTTCCTTGAGCGTCTGTCGGAGTCGCTTGCCGTGCTGGCCGACCCGGAGACGCTGCGCGTGCTGGGCGCCATCGCCGCGCGCCGGTCGGGCGCGCCGCCGTCCCCGATCCCGCCGGAGGATCGGCGGCGCGTGGACGCCCTCGTCGAAGCCGGATTCCTCACGCTCGAAGGCTACGTCGTCGCCGAGCGCATGTTCAACCTGCAGGAGATGCTCTGGCGGGTCGTCTCGCCCGAGCCGGCCGTCGATCCGCTCGTCGGTCGCACGGCTCTTCTGCCCAAGCCGCCGACCGACGTGGCGCCCGTCGGCGTTTCGCCGCGGCTTATCGTCGTGCACGGGCCCCACATCGGGCAGGAGGCGCGTCTGGAGAACCAAGAGCGCGTCCGGATCGGCCGCGACCGCGCGTGCGACCTTTCGCTCGAATTCGACACGTACACCTCGGGCGAGCACGCGGAGGTGACGCGCGTGCGCGGCGAGATCGGCGTGGTCGATCTGTTCAGCCGAAACGGAACGTACGTCAACTGGCGCCGGCTGCCGCCGGGCGGCTTTCGCGCGCTTTTGCCCGGCGACGTGGTCGGGGTTGGTCGCAACCTCCTCGTCTTTCAGTCGGTGATTCCCCCGCCCTCGGGTTGAAGGCTACTCGGCCCTGGCGGCGTCGTCTGTTTGTCCCTCGGGTTGTGACAGCACGTTATTGACCCGCCAGGCTCTTCGTGGACGGCCGCCAACGCGGCCCCGGGGGGAGAACGATCGACCAGACGTTGCTTCTCAACGCAGTTTCGGGCATTCCGCTTGCGGTGCTGGGTGCCTACCTCCTCGTCCGCCCCAGCCGGCCCTTCAACGCGTTCTTTGGCGCTTTCGCCGTGGCGTGGGGCGCGCAGGTGCTTGTCACCAACGGCGCGGCCATGGCGCCCACGCCCGAGCTTGCGCACCGCCTGTACCTGCTGTCGATCGCGTTCCTCGTGCCGCAGTATGTCTTCCTGGCCTACTTCGTGTCGATCTTCCCGCACCGCGGGGGGCTCCTTGGAGCGGACAACCGCGCTCTCGTGCTCGCGCTGTCGCCCGCCGCCGCGGCGGCCGTGGCCATCGCAGTTGCGCCCGACACGCTGCTCTCCGGCGTGCGGGGCGCGCCGGGCGCCTGGAACGCGACCTGGGGGGGCCTCGCTCCGTGGCTTGTCCATCTGCCGCGCATGGCGGCGTTCTTCCTTGCCCTCTGGGCCATGGACCGCGCTTCGCGCCAACCGCTTGCCCACCACGAGCGCGAGCAGGCGCGCTTGGTGGCGGTCGCCCTTTGCCTCTACCTCTCGTTTGCCGTGGTCCACGCGCTGGGCCAGGCGCTCTCGGGCCTCCCCGCCTTCGTCGCCGCCATGGGACCCGAGACCGTGTCGGCCTACTTCCTCATCTTTGGCGCAAGCGCGGTGATCCTGGCCGCGGCCGGAGCGGGCATGGTGGCGCGCGGCGAGCCGGGACTTGCGCTCGCGACGATCGCGCTTCCGGCCTCGGTGGCCGCCGTCGGGATCCTGCTCCGCACGCCGTTCCTGCTCGAGTCGGCCGGGCTCTGGCGTCTTGCCGCCGTCGCGATCGTCATGTACGCGATCCTGCGCTGGCAGCTGTTCGACCTCGACGTGCGCCTGCGCCGCGCCGTGCCCGTGGGCGCGGGCGCCTGCGCCGCGCTCCTGTCCTTGCCGCTGCTGGCGCCGCTGCGCGCCCCCCCCGACGTGGCGCTCGCCCAGCTTCCGCTCGTGGCGTTGGCCGTCGCCGGGATCGGCCTTGGCGCGGGGCTTGCCGCCGACCGGCTCGCCGCTCACCTCTGGCCCGACGAGTCGGCCGCCCGCGAGGCGCTCTACCGCCGCAAGCTCGAGGTCTACCAGGCGACGATGATCCAGCTTCTGCGCGAGGGCAACGAGGTTTCGTCGCACGAGCGGACGTGGCTTTCGCACCTGCAGCGCTCGCTTGGGCTCTCCGACCGCGAATGCCGGGTGATCGAGGCGCTGGCCCGCGCCGCCGTGAAGCGCGGACCCCCGGCCGTCGAGCGCGGGCTCCATCCGCAGGGATTGCCGGACAAGTACGTCGTCCACCGCGTGCTTGGCCACGGGACCTTCGGTCGCGTGTACCTCGCCACGGACTCCACGCTGCAGCGGCGCGTCGTCGTGAAGCAGCTCCTGCCGCCCTGGACGACGACCGAAGCCGTGCGCGCCGCCTTCCTGCGGGAGGCCCGCATCCTCGCCCGCGTGCGGCATCCCAACGTCGTGAGCATCCACGACGTGGTGGCCCACGACGACGACCTTTTCCTCGTCACCGAATACGTCGAGGGCGGCACGCTCGACGAGCTCGTCGCCCGCGAGGGCCCGCTGCCTCCGGCCAAGGCGTCGGCCGTGATCCGCGACGTGCTGGGAGCCCTTGCGGCCATCCACGTCGAGCGCATCTGCCACCGCGACATCAAGCCGGCAAACGTGCTCCTCGACGCGCGCGGCCGGGCCAAGCTCGCCGACTTTGGCATCGCCCACACGGACGAGGCGGACCCCTCGCTCACCTCGCTTGGATTGACCCCCGGCACGCCGCATTTCATGGCGCCCGAGCAGGCCATCGGCGGGCCCGTGGACGCCCGCTCCGACCTCTACGCCGTCGCCGCCATGTTCCACTACGCCATCACCGGCCGCCCGTACCTGAAGCTCGAGGGGCGCTCGGTCGCCGAAGTCCGGAACGCGATCGCGGTCACCGAGCCGGACATCCCTGCGGGCCAGCCTGCCTGGGTCGAGCGGTTCCTTGCCAAGGGCCTCTCCAAGGACCCGGCGCGGCGATTCCAATCCGCCGCCGAGATGGCGGCCTTCCTTTCCGACCACGCGCGCTCGCGCGCGGTGGAGCTAAGGACGGTGCTCAATTGACGCCCAGGACAACTCGCGGACGCGGCTGCATGCTGGCCGGATTGCTCGTCGCAGCGCAGGTGGTGCTCGCCGGAGGCGCGAGCGCAAGCGCCGTTTCGTACGACGTCTCGGGCACCGGCTCGTATTCCGTCGGATACCAGTTGGCCTCGATCGGCTCCATCGCCGTGTCCGTGTCGGTCGCGACGGGCGGCGTGACGATTTCGGTGCTGACGCCCTCGGGCGTCGAGCATTCGCAGGCGTCGGGAACCCCCGGCCAACCAGCGACGATTGGCGTGTCCGACGCCGTCGCCGGGGTGTGGACGCTTGTGGTCTCGACCTCCTCCGGCGACGCCCTGACGCAAGGCACGTTCGAATGCTGGCCGGATTGCTTCTTCGTCGGGTAGCTGTCCGTCCGATCCTGCGATACATCCTCTTAACCAAAGCGGGAGTGGGTACGGTGGCGGCGATCCCGTGGAGCCTGCCACCCTGCTCAACGTCGTTTCCGGTGTGATGCTGGCGGCCTTGGGGGCGGCCCTCCTCGGAACGCAGCGTCGCACCCCCGGCCGGTTCTTCGGGGCCTTCGCGGCCGTCCTTGGCGTGCAGGTCGTCCTGTCGAACTTGGCCGCCTCGGCCGCCGACGAGCGCACGGCCTCGATTCTCTACGGCCTCTCGATCGCCTTCATCGTCCCCCAGTACGTGTTCATCCTCTACTTCGCCTCCGTCTTCCCCCGCGCCACGGGTCCCCTGGCCATGCGGCGCGCCGCGCTTGCGCCCTTCCTTGCGCCCGCCGTCGCGGCCGTTCTCCTCGTGATCTTCGCGTACCCGCTCCTGCTCGCGGGCGCCTTTGGCGGTCCCACCGGCTACTCGGCGCAATGGGGCCCGCTTGCTCCCTGGCTTTTGCACGTTCCGCAGTTCGGCGCGCTCGTGGCCGCCCTCTTCCTGCTCGAGCGGAGCCTGCGCGGCGGCGACCTCGTCCCCATCGAAAGGGACCAAGCGCGGCTCGTCCTCGCCGGCCTTGGCGCCTACGTGGCGTACGCCACCGCGCGCAACCTGGCCGAGGCGCTTGCGCGCTATTCGGTGCTGGAGCAGGCGCTTGGGCCGATCACGCTTGCCGCCTACGTCGGCCTGTTTGCGGTGGGGGCGCTTGTCGTCGGAGTCGTCACCGTTCGGCTCCTGCGCGACCCCGTGGGCTCGCCGTGGCTTGCGGCGTGGCTTGGCGTTCCCGCGATCGTGGGGTTGGGAAGCGTCGCGCCGATCCTAGCCGGCCTTCCGCTCGTGGACTCGGCCGGCCTGTGGCGGCTTGCGGGGCTTGCGATCGTCGCCTACGCGATCGTCAAGTACCAGCTGTTCGACCTGGAGCTTCGCCTCCGTCGCGCGGTGGGTCCGGCCGCGGGCCTGGCCGCCGCGGGACTCGTCGGGGCTGCAAGCGTCGCGGCAGGCCCCACCGTCGCCGCCACCGCAAGCGTCGGGGCGGGCCTCATCGCCGGCGGCGCCGCCCACGGCGCGGCGCGCCGGTGGCTGCGCGCGGAGGAGCCCACGTCCATCGAGCGGCGGAAGTTCGAGGTCTACCAAGCCTCCGCGATCCAGGCCGTCCGGGAATCGAGCCTGCAGACGCCCGAAACGCGCGCGTGGCTCTCCTCGCTTCAAGACTCGATGGGGCTCACGCGACGCGACTGCGAGGTCCTGGAGAGCCTCGCCCGCTCGCAGGCCGACCCTTCGGCGTCGGGCGGCCTCGAGGATCTTCCGCCCCGCTACCGCGTCGTGCGAATGCTGGGACGAGGCGCCTTCGGCCGCGTGTTCCTCGCGCGGGACGAGAAGGCCGGGCGCGACGTGGTGCTCAAGCAGCTCCATCCGGCATGGTCGGCAAGCGAGGTCATGCGGGAATCGTTCCTGCAGGAGGGCCAGGCGCCGGCCGCCGTGGACCATCCCGGTGTCGTGCAGGTGCACGACGTCCTCGAGACGCCGCATTCCCTGTTCCTTGTCACCGAGTACGTCGAGGGAGACAACCTCGAGCGCCTCGTGGGCTCGCGCGGTCCCCTGCCACCCGAGCGCGTTGCGGAGATCTGCGGCGGCATCCTCGACGCTCTCGCCGCCGTGCACGCGGCGGGCGTGCTCCACCGCGATCTCAAGCCCGCCAACGTCGTATTGGACGCGCGCGGCATGCCGCGCATCGTCGACTTTGGAATCGCGTTCGTCCCGGGCGCCCGCACGAGCCTTGCGGCGATGGGCCTGCTTCCCGGCACGCCCGCCTACATGAGCCCGGAGCAGGCCGCCGGCGGCGCCACGGACGTCCGCAGCGACCTGTACGGCGTGGCCGCGATCGCGTACTTCCTGCTGGCAGCACGCCCCTACCTTGAGCTTCGCGGCCTGGATCCGGGCGAGATGCGGCGGCGCGTCATGGAGGAGCCGCCCCGGCTTCCGCTGCCCGGCGTTCCGCCGGAGATGAACGCGTGGCTCGAGAAGGGCCTGCGCAAGGATCCGCGCCTCCGCTTCCAAAGCGCAGGGGAGATGGCCCACGCGCTGCCCCTGACCGTTCCCACCGGTCGCGGCCCCCACGTTCCCACGGTTCCAACGACGGAGGCGACCCCATGAGACCCCAAACGACCGTCCCGACGTGCCTGCTTGTGATTGCGCTGCTCGTCGTCCCGGGCAGCGCAAGCGCGACCCAAACGTACCAATTCCGGTTCGAGAAAGACACCACGGTCGACGTGACGTTCAGCGTGCCCGCAAGCCTGTCGCTTGAGCTCACGGTGAACCGCGGCAACACGAAGCTCTCGGTCTACGCGCCCGACGGCCGGCTCGTCTTCGAAGGCATCGCGGCCCCGGACCAGCCTCTGCGCGCGCACATCGGGGACATGCTCCTTGGAACGTTCCGCGCCGTCTACGACCTCCCCGAAGGGTCCAACCAGCAGGCGAGCACGATCGTTTCCTGCTGGCCCAACTGCGACGCCATCCTCGCAAACGGCTGACGGGCGTCGCAAGGCATTTGGGCGGGAGCGCCGCTTGCCGCCCGTGCGCCTCCTACGGATCCATCACGTGGGCGTTGCCGTCGAGAGCCTTTCTGCCGCCTCGCCCGTCTGGGAAGGCCTCCTTGGCCTCGTGGCCACGAAGGACGAGACCGTCGCAAGCCAACGCGTGGCCGTCCGCTTCTACCCGGTGGGCGAATCCAAGATCGAATGCCTGGAGACGCTCGACCCGCAGGGCCCCGTGGGGAAGTTTCTCGCCTCCCGCGGACCCGGCCTGCATCACGTGGCCTTCGAGGTGGACGATTGCGCTGCCGCCCTCGCGGAGGCCGCGGCCGCCGGCGCGCGCTTGGTCGACGCCGTTCCGCGCGCGGGGGCCGCAGGCTCCCTCGTGGGGTTCCTGCACCCCAAATCCACCGGAGGCGCGCTCGTGGAGCTCGTCCAGCCCGCCCGACGGTAGCCTGACCGCGGGATCCTAGGCCTCGGCCTCGCCCGGCTCCTGCGCGCCGGTCGTGGGTTCGCCCTCCGGGCGCCGCGTCGAGAGCTGGCGTCCGCGCGCCACGCCGCCGCGGCGTCCGATCTCCGCCATGTGCGAGCGGTTGCGGCTCACCGTCTGGCCGCCCTTGCGGCCGATCTCGGCCATGTGGTCGCGGTTGCGGCTCACGGTCTGGCCTCCCCGCTTCCCGATCTCGGCCATGTGGTCGCGGTTGCGGCTCACCGCTTCACCGCCCCGGCGGCCGATCTCCGACCGGTCGAGGGACGAACCGCCGAAGCCTCGTCCCTCGGTCCGCCCGCCCGGCGTCTGCGTTTCCCGCTCCTCCGCGTCGCGCCCAGCTTCCCTTCGGGTCTCCATGGTTGATCGCTCCCCTTCCGTCCGATATCGGAGTTAGGCTCCGGCTGGCTGCATGAATGAAGGCATTGGGACAGCCGGTGGGCCCGCGACCGGCCAGCTACAAGCGGGCCGGCGGCCGCGCATAAAGGCCGTCCCGTCGCCGGGCAAGCGGCCGACCGGCCTTCGCCCCATCGCTAGGGAGTCGAAGCCTCGACCGGCGCGTGCTCGCGGGGCCCCGCAACGGGCCGCGGCTCGAGGGCGACCGCCTGCGCGCGCAGCGGCCGCGTGAGGCGCCAGGCCGCCGCGACAGAGACGGCGGCGAAAAGCTGGCCCACGCCGATGTCCGTGAGCCAATGGAGACCAAGATACAGGCTCGTGATGGGGATCGTGAGCGCGCAGAAGGTGGCAAAGTACGCAAGCCGCCGGTGGCCGGACAACCAGGCCACGCCGGCGCACATGGCGGAGAGCTGGCTGTGGAAGCTCGGAAGCTCGTTGTTGGGCGACGTGAAGCGGTAGTATCCCTCGAGGACGTCGGGCCAGATGCGGCCAAGCCCGAAGTCGACGGGCGTGCCGACGTACCAGGGCTCCAGCGACGCGCTCCAAGGATCGTGCATGGGCAGGAACAGGAAGAAGGGAAGCGCGAGAAGCCAGCCGATGGCAAACGCGCACACGTACAGGGCCAGGTTGTGCCGCTCGCGGTGCAGCACGAAGAACGCCGGCGTGAAGTAGATCAGGAACACGTACGTGAAGATGTAGATCCCGACGAACAGGAGGTCGAGCACGGGATGCACGATCGACTGGAACGCGGCCGGAAGGTCGCGCTCGAACCCGTGGATGTCCCGCGTGAAGTCGAGCGCGAGGACCTCGGCAAGCCAGACGTCGAAATGGATCTCGACCACGTGGGCCAGGAGGACGAGGCAAAAGAGCGCGATCCATGGAAGGCACGCGCGCAGGAAGGCCGGATCGGGAATCTCGTAGCCGATGCGCGTCCGGAACGGCGCCCCGGAAAGGAACCGCACGCCAAAGGCGATGAGGACCGCGTGCCCGGCCAGGAGGATGACGATCGTCTCCACGGGCGTCACGCACGCGCGAGGGGCGCATAAGGTTTATCGGTCCGGTTCCGATCAACCGGCATGCAGTTTCCGCCGTTCCCGCTGGAGGAGTGGCTCTCCCGCCACGAGGAGCGCGCGCGCACGGTTCTTGCCGCAAGCGGCGTGGCTCCGCTACCGGTCTCCGAGCTTCCCGGCGCGGGTCCGGCGGGGTCGTTCGGCTACGGGGAGGTGCCCGCCCGGTCGGACCTCACCGAGGCGATCGCGCGCGCCTACGGCGTGACCGCAAGCGAGGTTCTCGTGACGATCGGAGGCAGCGAGGCCGACGCTCTCGTCGCCCTGGCGCTCGTGGAACCGGGCGACCGCGTGATCGTCGAGACCCCGACCTACCCGCCCCTTGCCGCCGTGCCGCAGGCGTTGGGCGCGCGGGTGGAAGCGCTCCCGCGGCGGCACGGGGACGGCTGGCGGCTGGACCTCGACACGCTCGAAGCGAAGCTGCGGCAGGGCGCCCGCTACGTCGTCCTCACGAACGCGAACAACCCGACGGGGGCGGCCTGCGACGCCCGAGCGCTCGCGGCCGTCCACGCGATGGCGCAGGAAGCCGGCGCCTACGTGCTCGTGGACGAGGCCTTCCGCGAGCTTGCATTTTCCGACCTTCCATGCGCGCGGCCCCTCGGCGAGCGCTTCGTCGTCACGAACACGCTCACGAAGAGCTGGGGCCTCCCGGGCCTCCGCGTCGGCTGGATCCTCGGCCCCGCCGAGCTTGTCGCCCGGTGCCGCCGCATCAAGGCCTACCTCACGATCGCAAACCCGCCGCTCGACCAGGCCGTCGCGCTGTCGGCGCTTGCCCGGCGGGACGCCATCCTCGCGCGCAACCGCCGGCTGCGTGACGACGGTTGGCGCGCGGTGGAGGCCTGGCTTGCGCGGCAACCGCGCTTGGCGTGCGTCCGCCCCTCCGGCGGGAACACGTGCGCGCCGCGGCTGCCCGACGGAGTCGACGACGTGAAGTTCGCCGAGCGGCTCCTTTTGGAGCACGACACGCTCGTCGCGCCCGGCAGCTTCCTTGGCATCCCCGGCCACCTGCGGATCGGGTTTGCCCGCCCGCGCGACGAGGTCGAGCGCGGGCTTGCGGCGATCGACCGCCTCCTTGCCTGATGGGCAAAGGAGCTTTGGGCAAGAAGCGATTCCCGCCCCGTGGACCCTCTCGTCGAGGCGCTTTGCCGCCAATGGCACGCCAACGCGCAGCGGTGGGAAGCCGTCGCCAAGCGGGCGCGCGATGCGGGACTCGAGGTCTGGAACCCGGGCCTGTACGCGGCCGATCTCCACACGGAGTTTCTCTCCCGATTTCCCCCGCGACGCGGCGCGCTTCTCGCGCTTGGCCTCAACCCCGGGCCCTACGGCATGGCGCAGACGGGCATCCCGTTCACGGACTGCCGAACCGCCCGCGACGCGCTTGGCCTTCCGATCGACATCCCGGGCCGCGCGCCCGCGGACCTCGCGCGGCGCCTCACGAAGGAGAACGGCAAATGGAGGGGGACCTACGAGCGCTCGTCGCTTGTGGTCTACACGTTCCTTCGCCGCGCGTACGGCGACCTCTCCACGGCGTACGCGAACTGGTTCGTCGGCAACCCCTGCCCCCTGCTGTTCCTCGATCCCGCGCCCGGCTGGAACGTCACGCCCGCCGACCCGCGCCTTCGCCGCATCCCGGAGGTCGCCGCGCTGCGCGTGCAGGCCGTCGAGGCGTTCGCCCGGGCGCTCTCCCCGCGCGGCGTCGTCTGCCTGGGGGCCGACGTGGCCGCGTGCGTGGGGGACGCGGCGGGCGCGGTCGTCGGCGAGGAGAACGTCGTCCGGTGGTCTCATCCCGCGCGCGCTGCGCCCAAGGCGTGGGCGGCGGGGCTCACGCGCGAGCTGACGCGTCGGGGGCTCCTGCGGGAGGACAAGGTTTCGTAGTTTCGTGAAACTACGATTCCCACGTCGCACGGCGGTAGACCACGTGGAGGAAGAACCGCTCCGGATGGTCCACGAGCAGCCGCCCCTCGAAATGCGCGTTTGCCGTCTGGCCGTGCGCGCGCACCGCGTACGCTCCGGGCGGCACGGAAACGAACGTTTGCCGCACGCCGGTCTCCGTCGGGCCGAAGCTCACGCGCGCGAGCAGGCGGCCCTCCGCGTCGAGGATCTCGAACGTTCCCGACGCGACCCCCGCCGGGCCGGCGGGCCGCGAGGCGACCTGCAGCGCCAAGCGCGCGGGCGCGTCGAGGACGACGGATTCGTTGTGGTCGAACTGGGACGCGGCGCCGCCGCCCCAACGATACTCGAGCAGCCGGTCGTCGGGCATGGGCGCGCCCTCGACGTTGAGGAGGATCTGGTTGCCGTGCGAGGCGCGCCCGTCGGAGGGCGTGGCCGGATCGTACGGGGTCCGGCCGTCGGACTTCGTGACCTTGTTCGTGACCGGATCGCGGGGCCCGGTGTCGGTGACCATGTAGTGGAGCAGGAAGACGTTCCCGCCCGTCGCCGGATCGGGAAACGGCGCGCCGTCGAGGGTGAGCGTGCCGCGGCCCCATCCGGCGGAGAGGGCGTGGATCTGCGGAAGCAGCGTGTCCCCGTTGCCGGTCGCGCCGTGCTCCGGGAAGCCGTGTCGGATGCCGCCGTTCTGGAAAGGCTTGTCCTCGACGAATTCGAGGAAGGCGACGCGGGCAAGGCCCGCGGCCGCGGCGCGGCCGACGCTCTCCGAAGGCGAGCCGGGCGCGCCCACGTCGACCCGGAAATCCAGCTCGCCGGGCAGGGCAAGCGCGAACTCCGCGACAAACGCGCCGACGTCGCGCTCGGCGTCGACTTCGAGGGTGACGTTTCCGAAGGAGGCCGTGGCCGTCGCACCTTCGTAATCGTAGCCGAGGAACACGACCGGGTCGGTGCCGGAGGCGCGGAAGACGCCGGAGGCGGACGGGGGGGCCGCGCATCCGGCCGCCGCAAGCGCGGCCGCCGCGAGAAGGAGCGCGCGGACTCGCATGGCAGGGGGAGGGCCGCGACCCCGTTTCAACGTTGCGACCCGCGCTCCGGAAACGCGTCGGGCGCGACGGGCGAGAAGCCGAGCGCAAGGAGACGTCGCGCGGCGCGCTCGGCGTGCGCGGAGCGCGCGTCGACGTGAAAAGAGCGGGTGCCCGAGCCCGCGAAGGCGGCGCGAAGCGACGCGTCGGGGGGCTCGGCGGCAAGCGCGTGATCCGAGAGCACGTGGCCCACGGCCGCGCGGCGCTTTCGCGTGAGATCCCCGTGCCGCGGCGCGTAGTGCCCGCCGCCCACGCCCACGACGGCGGGCTCCTCGGGAGCGTCGGGGAGGTCAAGGAGCGTGCGGGCGAGGGCCTCGTGCGCGCGCGCGTCGTTCCACTCGGATTCGTGGCTTCCGACCTCCAGAAAGAACGCGGGCACCGCGACGAGCGGGCCGTGGTGCGTCGCCTCGAAGGTCACGTCGTAGGGGAGGCCGCGGGCGTGCGCGGAAAGCCGACGGAGGGCGAAGCTCTGCACGGAGGGCGCCGCGGGCGGCAGGGCGCCAGGCTCGCCGCCGTAGGGGGCCTTGCCGAAATTGCCGATCGGGTGGACCGTGAGGCTTCGCCGGCCGCTCTCGGAGGCGTGGCGCGAGGCAAACGCGAGGACCGACGGGGCAAGGCCGGCGTCGGAAAGCTCCTCGTCGAGCCGCTCGGCGAAGATGTGCAAGCCCGCGATGCGAACGATGCGAAGCGATCCCCACGCCTCGACCGGCGAGCCCTGGAACCGCCCCGCGGCGCGGAAGGGCCGCAGGGCCCGAAGCGCAGCGCAGATGCCCACCGAAGCGACGTCCGCGTCCGACTCCACGATCGTGAGCAACGCGCGGAAGCCCCCGGCCGGCAGGATAGCTTTTTCGGAACCCCGCGCCCTGCCGGAGGCATGGACGTCGCCTCCTTCCTCGCGCAAGCGATGCGGCTCAAGCGGACGCCGCGCACCGGATGGAAGGACGTGGGGGTCCCCGCGCCCGAGAGCGTGGCCGACCACGCGTGGGGCCTTTCGCTCCTTGCGCTCGTGGCCGCCCGCGAGACGGGGCTCGACGCGGGCAAGGCGGCGCAGCTTGCGATCGTGCACGACCTCGCGGAGGCGATCACGGGCGACCTTCGCCCCGGCGACGTCGACGCGGCCGAGAAGCGCCTTCGGGAGAACGCGGCCATGGCGGAGCTTGCGGCCCGGTTGCCCGACGCCTCGCGCAAGCATCTGCTTGCGCTGTGGGCCGAGTACGAATCGCTCGGCTCGCCCGAGGCGCGCCTCGTCCGCGAGCTCGACAAGGTCGAGATGGCCGCCACCGCGCGCATGTACGAGGACGAGGGATTCCCGCGCGACAAGCTCGCGCGCTTCCGCGAAAGCGCGCGGCGCGCCGTGGCCGATCCGCGCCTTCAGGCGCTCCTCTTGCGCTACGAGTGAGCGCCCGCGTCGGGGAGCTCCAGCGCGCGGGCGGCCGCGTCGGCCGCCCCGGCGGGCAGCCGCTTCACGGCTCCGACCTCGTGCGCGCGGTCGCCGCGGATCGCGACGATCGAAAGCGCCGATTGCGCGCCGGATCGCCCCTCGACGGCGACGACGCCCCGCTCGCCGCGCATCTCGATCGCCACGCGGAAGGGGAAGAGGCGCCCGCGCACGCGGACCTCCGTCGGTCGCACGCGGGGGGAAAGCTCGCGCGCAAGCTGCCAGACCGGCCGCATCCAAACCATGACCGCGCCCTTGGCCGCGAAGAACACGAGCACGAGGAGCGCGAGGCCGGCCACCGCAAACGCGCCACCGTCGGGCGCCGGCGGCCGGTCGAAGGGGGGCGCCACGTACGCGAGCGCGTAGACGACAAGCCCCACGAGCGCGAACGCGACGGTCACACACGCGGCGGCAAGCGCCGCAAGCGGCTTCACCTTCGCCCGGTAATCGACATCCCCCTCAGGCAAGGCCCCAGGCCTCCAGGGCCGCGTCCACGGCGGCGCGGGATCCGGGGCCCGCGAGCACATACGCCGTCTGCCCTTCGCGCGCCAGCGCGTAGTGGCCAAAGCCCACCTGCTGAAGGCGCAGCGTCCCGCTCGGGTGGGCAAACTCGAAGGCGACGATCGGACCGGCCAAGCTTGCGACCGCCCGCGCGTACCGAGCGCCCCGCGACTCGAGGTGCGCGGCGATCGCGTGCATGGGCGCGTAGAACGTTCGCGCACTCGCGTACACCGCAAATGCGATCACGACCGCCAGGAACCCCGCCACCGCAAGCGGCGCGACGGCCGCGCGCGCGGCCTCGCCGCCTGCCACAAGCGCGGCGAAGTTCGCAAACACCGCCGGCAGGAGCACGCCCGGTACGACGATGCTCAAGAGCAGCGGGACGAAGGGAAGAGGGTACCGCGCGCGCACGGGTGCGCGAGGGGCGGGGCGCGCTTAAGGGTTGCCGACGGCCGGGGCAAAGCTACCGCGACCGGATATCCACCGAAAACTTCATGGCCGCGCCGGCCGAAGCCCCGGCCGGGGGGTGTTTGCGTGAGGCTCCTCGTTGGATTGCTCGTATTGCTTGCGCTTGCGTCCATCGCCAGCGCGCAGGCGTCGGTGACGCCGACGACGCTCTCGGTGCGCATCATGCCCCCGGGCGAGCCCCTTCCAATCGACGGCGTGGTCGTTGTGCCAGCCGAGATCCGCTACTCGCACGTTTGCCTGCTGCCGGGGCAACGCTCCGCAACGACGGTCTCCCTCTTCGCGGAGTCGGACGCGCCGTGGCTCGAACTTGCCGTCGAGCCTCGCGAGCTGCAGATGCCGATCCATTTCCCTTGCGCGTTGGCGTCCCCGGTGACCGCGACGGGGTCCTTCGAGATCCGCGCCATCGCGAAGAACGCGCCCTCGACAAGTTCCGCGACGGTTACGGTGGGTGCCGTCGCCGAGCGCAACGATCCGCACGAGGGCACCTCGGCGCACGTGGATTGGGACCTCCACATCGAGCGCGAGATCGCCCTTTCGAAGAACACGCTTGATGAAGAACCAATCCATGCCGTTCCTGCGTACGAGGCGGTTCCGACGCTCGGGGGCTTGGCCTTGTTAGCGGCCCGCGCGCTGCGCCCGCGTCAAACGACCTATCCAAAAACCGCATGACCCGGCGCGGGCGATCTCCGACCGGGGTCCGCATGAGATTCTTCCTGGGGTTGTGCATCTTTGTCGCGCTCGCGCCGCTTGCTTCCGCGCAGTTTCCGTTGACCGCAACGACGACCGCCATCTCGCTCTCCGTCCCGTCCGAGCCGGTCCCCGCCGACGGCGTCACCGTCGTGGCCGGCGAGGTGGTTTACGCCTACGCGTGCTCGCTTCCGCCCGAGCGCCCGTCGACGCGCGTCTCCCTCTTCGTGGAATGGGACGCGCCGTGGCTGACCGCGATCCCGGAGCCCAGCGAGGTTTTCCTGCCGATCCATTCCCCGTGCCTGGGGACGCAGTCCGTCTCGGCGCCCTTTGCCCTCCGCCTAATGCTGTCGAAGGCGCCGCCGGGACAGACGGCCATGGGCCGCCTCGTGGCGGAGGCCGCTCACAACATGCCCTACCACGGAAGCCAAGGCGAGGCCCAGTGGGCCGTCGTGACGCAGGACCGGCCGGCCGGCGAGCGCGTCGAGATGAGCTCCGCGCAGGACGACGAGGCCGCGCCCAACGCGGTTCCGGGGATCGAAGGCGCGCTTGCGCTTGCGGCGATTGGCGCCGTCGCGGCCGCCGGCGCGGCGCGTCTCCGCAACGGGCGACGCTTGCGATGAACAATCATCGCAGCGCGCGCGCGGCGTTGGCAGCGGGCCACGCCGCCGACCCGTAGGCCACGGCCACGACAAGCCCCGAGGCGCCCGTGACAAGGGCCACGAGCCCGATTGCGACCGGCATGCCAAAGAGGTCGGCCGCCAAGCCTGCGCCAAGCGCGCCCACGGCAAAGCCCATGTCGCGCCAGAAGCGGTAGACGCCAAGCGCCGTCGCGCGCTCGCGCGGACCCGCGACGTCGGCGACGGCCGAGAGGAGCGTCGGGTACACCATGGCCGTCCCGAGTCCCAAGGCGATCATGGCCGCGGCCCAGTGGGCGCTTCCGGGCCAAAGGAGCGCCGCGATGGCCACGGCCTGCACGAGCATGCCCGCGGCGATGAGACCAAAGCGGCCGATGCGGTCGGAGAGCGCGCCCGTGCCCAGCTGCGCGACGCCCCACGTGAGCGGATAGAGCGCGACGAGGGCGCCCACGGCCGCCGTGTCCGCGACGGCGGCGGCAAAGAGGATGGGAAAAAGGCCCCACGCGACGCCGTCATTGAGGTTGTTGGCAAGCCCCGCTTGGTTCAACGCGAGGATGCGTCGGTCGCCGGCCGTGAGCCGCACGAAGGCCTCGCGGCCCGGGACGGGCGGCGGACCGTGGTGGCGCACGAGTCCGCCCGTGTCCGGGACGAGGAAATAGCTCACGGCAAGGCCGGCGAGGGCGGCGGCTGCGCCAAGCGCAAACGGGACCGGCCGGATGCCAAACTCGGATGCGAGGAATCCCGTAGCAAAGGCCGCCAGGCCGACGGCGCCGTAGCCCGCAAACTCGTTCAAGCCCATCGCAAGCCCGCGCCGCTTCTCGCCGGCCACGTCCACCTTCATGACGACGGCCATGGACCAGCAGAGGCCCTGGTTCACGCCAAGGAGCACGTTGGCGAGAATCACGATCCACCAGTGCGGGGCCGGCGCGAACATGAGGAGGAGCGGCACGGGAAGCCCGATCGCCCAGCCGACGAGGAGCACGCGGCGGCGGCCTACTCGCTCGCTCCACGCGCCGGCGGCCAGGTTCGAGAAGGCCTTCACGAGGCCGAAGGTCGCGATGAACGACAGCACGGCCGACTTCGAGGCAAGCCCGAAGACCTCCTCGCCCAGAAGCGGAACGAGCGTGCGCTCGATCCCCACCATCGTGCCCACGAAAGCGTTGACGAGCACGAGCAATGCAAACAGCAGCGCGTTCTCGCGCAGGCCCGCCTTGACGGGCGCGGGAAGGAGCGGGACGACCACGCGGCTACTCCCGTGTGTTGGCGGCCACGATCTCGCGCCACCCGTGCGGCTTCTCAGGCCACCCTTCGGTCATGTAGCGGACGAAGTCCTCCTTCGTCGCCTGCGTGAGCGCCTCGTTGGAGCGCCGCTCGTCGCCGATCGTCGTGAAGAGCTTCTCGGGAAGGCCGTGCTTCGCTCCGTAGTGCGCCGGGTACACGAGAAGGTCGTCCGAGAGGCGCAGCAGCCGGTCGAACAGCGAGTGGTACATCTCCTCGATTCCCCCCTCGTAGAAGTCCGCGCGCCCGGCCGTGCCGGGAAGAAGCGTGTCGCCCACGAGCGCACGGTCGGCAAGCACGAGCGTCATGGCGTCCGGCGTGTGGCCGGGCGTCGCAAGCGCGCGAAGTCGCAGATCGCCCACGCGAAAGTCGCCTCCGTCGGCGAGCTTCTCGTACGGGAACGCGGCCGGGCTTCGCTCGGGCAGCACGAGGCGCGCCTGCGCGTGCGAGGCCAGCCGCCGCGCGCCGGAGAGGTGGTCGGCGTGCGTGTGGGTCTCGACCACGGCGTCGACGTGCAGCCGCTGCGCCGCGACGGCCGAGAGGATCGGCGCGAGATCCTGCGGCGGATCGACGACGGCGGCGCGACGCGTCTGCGGATCGGCCACGACGTACGAAAGGCACCCCGTCTCGCGCCGGGGAAGCTGGACGAAGATCGGCTCGTTCCGCACGACGTCCCGACCGTCGAGGTGGTACTTGTTCCTGGCGACGACGCGCGCGACGGAAACGGACAATCCACGGCCGGCGCGACGCGCCCCCAACGCTTAAGGCGCGCCCGACCCGTGGGCACGTCGTGCGCGCGCGATGGCTCGCCCTTTCGTCGCTCCTGCTGGCCGCAGCGCCCGCCCTCGCGCAGCCAAGCGTGGGCGTCGAGACCACGACGACCGTGCGGTTCGCGTGGGAGCGGATCGACCTCGGCGACGCGTACTTCGCAAGCGTGGACGGAACGGTCACGTACACCATCGCCTGCAGCGGGCCCGCTTCCCGCGCCACGCGAATCGAGCTCGAAGCGACGGGGCTTCCCATGACCTCGCTCTCCGTCTCGCCCGCGACGATCGAGGTCCTCGCGGGCCGCGATTGCACGCCACCGGAGCGCCGCGCGTACGAGCACGCGTTCGTGCTCTCGTTCACGTGGCCGCGCGACTGCAGCCGCGAGGGCGGCGCGGCCGTTGCCGCCGTCGCGCACGACAACCCGCCCTACGCCGTGTCGCAGGATTCGAAAAGCGTGCGCGTGGAGAAATCGGTCCTGCCTGGACATTGCGGGCAGGCCTCCGCCGCGTGGGACGACGATCCGCCGCCGACGACGCGCGAGCGTTCGACGCCGTTTGCAGCGGCGCCGCTGTGGCTTCTTGCGCTGGCGGCGCTTCTCCTCGCGCGGCGAAAGCCGCGATGAATGTTCATCGCGCGGCGCGAAAACTTATGGGAGCCCCCGCGCCTCGCTCTCGGGGAGGCAGAGAACGTGGGCCTTTGGAGCCGTCTTGTGGGCAAGTCCGAGAGCGCGGAGCAGCGAACGCCCGGCGAATTCCTCGAGCGCGACAACGTCGGGACACGCCAGGACACGGACGAGAAATCGAGCGCGTACTGGATCAACCGCAACGCGAGCCAGAAGTTCGAGCCGTACATCCTGCACGCGTTTCCGACGGAGGGCGCGGCGCGCGAGGCTCTGCTCGAGGTGCCGTGCATCCACGAGGCAAAGGACACGGGGGCCCTCGTGTGCACGGAGACGCTCACCTTTGGCGTCTACCGGTTCTCGCAGGACGGGACCTTCCACGCGATCCTGGCGGGCGAGGATCTGACCGTCGAGACCTTCGAGGCGGCCAAGGCCGCGTTTGCAAAGCACGGCGGAAGGCCCTTCCGGACCGGCGAGCAGGCGCCCACGAAGCGCGTCTCCCCGCGTCCCCGCGCGGCAAAGTCCCGCGGCTCCGTTCGCTTCGTGCGCGAGGAGCGGCAGGACCGGGGGGGCATCGAGATGATCTACCGCATCCACGAAGCGCCCGACGCCGCGACGGCGCAGGCGTTCTTGCAGCAGAATCCCGTCACGCAGCCCCTCGTCTACCTCGTCGTGGAGACACCCGAGGGTAACTACTGCCGCGACGTCCAAGGCATGTACAAGGAGTGAGGACATGGGAATCTTCCGGCGCCTCTTCCGAAGCCGCTTGCCGCCGGCAGCCTGGACGCACAAGGACGGACGCCCCCTGGCGCTGGAGGACGAGGTCGCGTGCGGCTCGTGCGGAAAGACGCTGCGCATCCGGGGATTGGGCGAAACCAAGCGCGTCGTATTCGCAAGCGGCCCGGAGACATTCCGGGGCTTGGCCCTCCGATGCCAGGATTGCGGCTTCCACGCGTGCGTTGACTGCGTCCGGAATCCGAGGGGCGGCATCTACCGCTGCCCGTCCTGCGGCGAAGTCGGGGGGCCGGCGCTCTTAGCGGACCTGCTGGCGCTTCGGAACCAATCCTGATCGCCGTGGCCGTCGGCCGCCTCACGCCGACTGCCGGATGCCCTTCAGCGTATCCCCTTCGTACTCGAACCGCAGCCGCTTGCGCTTGCTCCAGAGCTCCTTCTTCTGGTGAAGCGCGGCGGCAAGGAGCGGCAGGCCGATCGTGACGTCGATGCGGCATTGCACGAAGCGCGCGTCCTTGGCGATCTTGCCCCAGCTTTGCGCCTCCTGGAACGTGCAGCCGGAGAGCGCGCCCCAGTCGGGGAAGTCCGTCGTGAGCTGGACGGCGTACTGGTGGCCCCCGGCGTCGACGCCCAGCACCTCGCTGATGACCTCGGTCTGCTGGATGTAGTTCTTGGAGACGCCGCCGGCGATGTAGATCACGCCCGTCTTCTTGCTCTTCATCTTGATCTGCGCGAGCTCCCACGCGTCGCGGATGGGGTCGATCGTGGGGAACTCGCGGCCCTCCTCCTTGGCCTTCACGTAGTTCTGCACCATGCCGATGCCAAGCGAGGAGTCGTTCACGGCCGGGCAGAAGATGGGCACCTTGCGCTTGTGCGCGGCCGCGACCCACGAGTCGGGGTCGTCGAACTGCGAGCCGAGGAAGTCGTAGAGCTCGCGGCTCGTGTACGCGCGCGGCTCGAGCTTGCCAAACAGGCGGCCGAGGTAATCGTCGGTCTCGCGGAACTGCTCCTCGTCCACGAGCGTGTCGTACAGCCGGTCGAGGAAGTGCTCGCGCAGCATGAGGTCGTCCGTGTTCGGCGTGTGCTTCCAGAAGTCGTTGCCGCGCGCGGCGTAGAGGTCCTGGTAGGGCTGGCTTCCGACCGTGACGATGACGTCCACGAGCCGAAGCTCGACAAGATCGCGGAGCACCTTGCGAAGGCCTCCTGCCATGAGCGAGCCCGCAAGCCCGAGCACGATCGTGGGCCGATCCTTGTCCGTGAGCATGTTCTCCCACACGGCAAGCGCGGTGCCGAGGTTGCGCGCCTGGAAGCTCGTGTCCTTGAACGCGTCGATCGCGTCTGCCACCGTCTTCACGGAACGGACGTCGAACTGTCGTACGGGCGTGGACAGGAGCTCCTTGCGCGTGGGCTTCTTTCCCGTGGGCATCGCGGCGGAAGCGCGGGTTCCGGCCTTAAACGTTGGCGTGCACCCGCGATTGCGGCCTCACGCGGGCGTCGTGGGCCGCCGCTGCGGCGCGCGCGCAAGTTCGAAGCTCGCGCGCGCGGTCCACGCGGCGCCCGCGAGCGCAAAGAGCCCGCACAGGAGCCATCCCGGATGCGGCGGCGGGTCGAACGTGAACGCCCACGCGAGCGCGCCCATCGCCGGCGCAAGCGCCCACGGCGAAAGGAGCAGCACGGCGGCAAACGCGGCGAGCGCAAGCAGCGCCGGCGGCGCGGCAAACGCCGCGACCTCGCCAAGGTCGGGCGCAAGGAACGCAGGAAGCGCGGCCGCCGAGGCGAGAGGGCCCAACGCAAGCGCCACGGCGACGGCGGCAAGCGCGGCGTCCGAGCGAAGCCACGTTCCCGCCGGCGGCGGTGCATCGTCCGGACGCGAAATCCAGCCCGCAAGCAGCGCGGGCACGCCGGCCGCAAGCGCCATCGCCGCCGAGCCCGCGTAGCCGGGCTGGAACCAAGCGGCCAGCGCAAAGGCGAGCCCGGCCGCCGTCACGGCGCCGCCGACGGCCCGCGCGACGTCCCGGCGGCCCTTCCACACCGCCATGGCGCAGACGACGGCCGCCAGCGCAAGCGCCGGCGCCGCCGGGTGCAGGAACCAGCCCTCGCCCGCAAGCGCGCCCGAGGGGCCGTCCGTCGTGTACACGACCCGGCCGCGGAGGGAAATCCAGAGGACGCCGACCACGCCAAGCAGCGCAAGGGCAAGCGCAAGACGAGAGGGCCGGGGCGCGCATTCGGTGGGCACGCGCCTGGGTGGCCGCTTCTCCGCCGTAAGCTTGCGCGGACACGCCTCGGATCAAGAAGGGCACTTGGGAAACCGGGCCCTCGGCCAGAAAGCTATTTGACCGCCGGCCCCATCGCCGCTTCGGCATGACGCACGTCATCGCGCAAGCGTGCATCGGCGTGAAGTCCGGGGAATGCGTCGACGTCTGTCCCGTGGACTGCATCCATCCGCGCCTCGACGCGCCCGGCTTTGCGGGCGCCACGCAGCTGTACATCGACCGCGAGGTGTGCATCGACTGCGGCGCGTGCGCGTCCGTCTGCCCCGTGTCGGCCATCTTCCCCGAGGCCGACGTCCCGGCCGACCAGAAGCACTTCTCCGCGATCAACAACGCCTTCTTCCGCAAGGGCGCGCCCGTGCCCGCCGCCGCGGCCGCCGCAGCCGCGCCGGCAAGCGCCGCCGCGCAGCTCGTGACGCCCGGCGCCGCGCCATCGGCAACGGCGGCCAAGGCCGGCGCCGGGGGCCCCCTCGTCCGCAAGATCGAGCTCGTGCAGACGCGCGAGCCCTCGCCGCCCGAGGAGGGCCCGCGCGAGGCCTCCACGCGCGAGCGCGAGTTCCAGAAGAAGGCGCCGGTGCTGCTGGACAAGGGCCGCCTGTTCTCCTAGGCGGCCTGCCAACGACCCTTGCCCCACAAACCCTTTGCCCGGGGCGGTCGCACAGGCGGCCATGACGCCGCCCACGCACGGTGCCGCCGCGCGAACGCTTGGCGCGCAGCCCGCCGGAGGACCCCGTTGCCTGTTTTGCGGGACGTCCCTCGAGGACGAGGGCCCCGCCTTCATGGACCACATCGCGGAGGCGTCGAGCTGCCGCGTGGCGCACCAGGAATGGATCAACCGGCTGGACGAGGACCGCCTGGGCGGCGGATGACGCGGATGACGCTGCGATGATCGTTCATCGCAGCTTGCGGCGCAAGGCCTAGTCGCAATTGTCGCCGACGCAGACGATCTCGCGCACCACGACCCGGTCGAGCACCTGCACCTTCCACGGCAAGCAGAGGAGGGCGTCGTAGCGCTGTCCGTCGTCGCAATCCCCCGCCGAGGCCGCCGGAACGCCAACACTTGCGGCGACCAGCAGTCCCACGATCAACAGCCTGCGGAGCGTTCGGTTCGTTTCCTTGCCGGACACGGTCGTCACCTCAGCGTTTGTTTGTTGTCGGGGTGCCTAGTCACAGTTGTCGCCGACGCAGACGACTTCCGTCTTGTGAAGCACGGTTCGGTCGAGCACTTGCACCTTGGGCGTGCAGACGGGGAACTGGTTGGTTTGATTGTCGTCGCAATCCCCGGCTGAGGCGGCCGGCACGGCAAAGCTTGCGGCGACGAGCAGCCCCACGATCAACAGCCTGCGCAACGTTCCGTTCGGTTCCTTGCCGGACATCCGGTCTCACCGGTCGCCCGTTGGCCGCCCGGGATCATGAAGACCTTCCGAAAAGGGTTGAAGTTTCGCGGCCCCGCCGGCTGCGATGATCATTCATCGCAAGCGTCGGGCTAGTGTCGAAGGATCTCCTCGACGCGCCGCACCTGCTCGCCCTTGTCGCCAAGGTACGCAGGCGGCGCGGACTTTCGGGCAAGCGCGAGGATGCGGTCTCGCTCGCGCTGCGGGCGCACGACGCCGCGGATCTGCGCGGGCCCTCCGGCGATCTCCTCCCGCACCGAGTCCAGGCGCACGACGAGCGCGCCGACGGGCACAAGCGGAAGCGGGCGGACCTCGAGGTCAAGCAGCCGCGGGAAGCGGATCGAGCGCTCCTCCCGGGCGGGCCATCCCCGCTGCAGCACGAGGCGGTAGTTCGTGACGACGCACCGCTCCGCGCGCCGCGCAAGCTCGCCGTGCGCAAGCGCCGCAAGCGCGGCGCCGGATAGCGCGATCGGGAAGGCGAGCGCGTGGGCCGGGCCGGTGAGGGGGGCCGCAAGCGCGACGGCGGCGGCCGTGGCAAACCACAGCGCAAGCGCGAGCCGCGACCGCAGGCGCCAGAAGGCGATCCAGCCGGCGGCGAGGATGGGAAGCGCGACGACGGCGGCGGCAAGCGCCCACGCGGTCGCGGGGCCGTCGCGTCCAAGGAAGGCCCGCCACGCGTCGCTTGCGAAGAGGACGTACGCGCCGGCGGAGAGGGCGGCAAGGTACGCGGCGGGGGCGTAGCGTGGGAGGACGGCCAAGGGGTGGGGGCGAAGGACGCGGACGACCGCCTCGCCCTCGACAAGCTGCATGCGACGATCATGCGGTGGGCGGGGCTTCACCTTGTCGTTTCGGGCGCAAGCGTCGAATGTTCGTCAAGCCACGACTTCCAGCGGGATGGGGTCGCCGCGGTGGTCGAAGGCGCGCCAGTCGTGCACGCCGTAGGGGCGGCCCACGATGATGTGGGTGTGGCCGAACTTGGAGAAGAGGAACTTGTCCTCGTCGCTTGGCTGCGGCACGCCGCTTACGGGATGGCTGTGCACGGTGCCCACGACGGAGCTGTCGAGCGGCAGGCTCCAGAGTTGCATGTGCGCGGAGACGGGGCCGGATTCCGTGGGAACGACGATGAGCTCGACGACCGTGTCGTCCTCGGCGCGAAGCGCGGCGCCGAACTCGTGCGGGTGCGTCGACTTCGCGCTCTCGCAGATGAAGCGCAGGCATTGCTTGGTGATCTTCGTCACGCGCCGGGGGGGCGGGCGGCGCGGCCATGTCTCCGGCTGCTCGCGCGCGCCGCGGAACCAGTCGAAGAGGCTCATCGGCGGGCGCCCGCGACGGTCGCGAGGTTGGCGAGGTAGGCTTCCCAGTTGTCGCCGTGCTCCTCTGCCGTCTCCTCGTCCTCGAAGCCGCGGTGCGTGAGGGAGAGCCGCGTGCCCTTGGGCGTCTTCGCGAGCTCGTAGACGACCTCGGTCTCCTCGTCGTCGCCTTCCCATTCCCACGTCGTGACAAGCCGCGCGCCAGGCTTTGCGTCGACGACCTCGCCGGTGGCGACCCATTCCTCGCCCCAGTCGAGACGGAACGAGTCGCCCGCGTGCACGGCGGTGCCGTGGCGGCGGAAGCCCGCTTCGCATTCGAGCCACGCGGAGAGCTTCTTCGGGTTCACAAGGGCGTCCCAGACCTCCTCCGGGGTCGCGGCAACCTCGATCGTCTTCTGCACTTGCGCCATGACCCCGCGGACGTGCGTGGGGAGACTTGAACCTACCGAACGAGGTGCTTTCGCACGCGCTCGAAGCCGTGCTTGCGGAAGCGTACGAAGCGCGCCTTCTGCTCGGAGCCGGTGAACGCGAGGCGGTCGCCTTCGCCGATGGGACGCTCGAACTGCCCGTCGAGGACGACGACGGCGTCCTTCCCGGGCGCGAGCATCTCGATCTCGAGCGTGTCGGAGGCGGGGAACACGTGCGGCCGCGACGAGAGCTTGAAGGGCGCGATCGGCACGAGGATGAGGGCCGGAAGCGGCGGGTCGACGATGGGGCCGCCGGCGCTCATGGCGTAGCTCGTCGATCCGGTGGGCGTGGCGACGATCACGCCGTCGGCGCGAAGCGCGTCGTCGATGAGGTCGCGGTCGTGCGCGATGCGAAGGCGCAGCATCTTGCTTGCGCGCGATGCCTTGAGCACCGCCTCGTTCGTTGCGTCGGGCAGCCGCTCGCCGTTGAGGCGCGTGGCCACCTTCGTCCGCTCCTCGAGGGCAAAGTCGCCCGAGAGCAGCCGGTCGAGGCCCGCGCGCAAGTCGGCGGGCAGGATCTCCGTGAGGAACCCGAGCTCGCCCGTGTTGACGCCAAAGACGGGCGCGGGGTTCTGCTGGAGCGTGTAGAGGATGGTGCCGTCGCCGCCGATGGTGACGATGACGTCGGCGCGCATCTGCGCAAGCGGCTCGCCGGGGAGCGACAGCGGGGAGGCGAGCTCGTCCTTGGCCACAAGCTCCACGCGGCCGCGCAGGAGCGAGGCGACCTCGGCGGCCACCTTCACTCGCTCGGGCATGTCCGCGCGCGCCACGATGCCCACGCGCGTGGGAGGCTTCACCCGGGCACCCCCAACGAGGCAAGCGGACCCTCGGGCGCAAGCGCGGAGGGATCGCCGACCGCAAGGACGGTCGACCGCGGCGCAAGCGTGAGCGGCATCGCCAGAGGCTTGCCCTCGCCGTCGAGCACGACGCCGCCTGCCTCGCGCACAAAGAGCACGCCAGCTGCGATGTCGGTCACGCGCAGGCTTCCGTAGCCGTGGTAGTAGAGCTCGAGCGCCCCGCTTGCGACAAGCGCAAGGTCGAGCGCCGCGGCGCCCAACGCTCGCACGTTTGCCCGCATGCCGGCGAGCTTCAAGGCCGTGGCGTTGGCGCGCTTGCCAAGCACGAGCGCAAAGGTGGGCCGCTCCTCGCGGGGAAATGGCGCCGCGCGGACCGGGTGGCCGTTCCGCCGGACGCCCGCTCCCCTCCAGGCGGAGAAGGTCTCGCCCGTCGGGATGTTTCGCGTGAGGCCGTAGACGACGTCGTCGGTGGATCGGCGGCCAAGCGCAAGCGTGGTGCAGTAGTACGGGATGCCGCGCGCGGCGTTTGTCGTGCCGTCGACGGGGTCGAGGACGATCCACCAGTCGCCGCCGCGCTCGATCGCGCCGCACTCCTCGGAGACGAGGCTGAAGTCGAAGCCGCTTTGGTCGAGGACCGCGCGCGCCTCGTCCTCGGCCACCTGGTCGACGAGCTTCGTGGGCGTCCCGTCGGCGCCCATGCCCGTCGTCTCCCCCCACCGCTCGGGCGCAAGCGAGAGCGTGCGCCGCGTCACGGCGTCGGCCATGTCGGCAAAGAGGCGCTCGATGTCCGCCCGCTCCTTGTCGGAGAAGGTCATC
>DATLFM010000011.1 GCA_035541015.1 Candidatus Thermoplasmatota archaeon | reverse complement strand
GTCCTGTTCCCCGCCATCACGCTGGCCGAGAACAACGCCGACGTAGTGCTTCGCGCCCTTCCGTTCTACGGCAGCCTTGCCGCCTTCGTGCTCGTCCTGTCACGAGGCGAGACGTGGGAGCGGTGGATCGCGCTTGCGTTCCTGTCCCGTGCCTTCTACTTTGGCGTCTCGGGGCCCCATCGTCTGCCGTTTGCCCTTTCGGGCGCGGCCCTTCCCTGGGAGATCCCAAACTCGATTGCGCTCATCGCGCTCCTCCTCGTCACCCTGTACGCGAGCTATCGCCTCCTGTCCGACGAGCGGCAGCCGACCAGCTCGATCGTGCTGCCGGTGCTCGGCGTGGCGCCGCTTGTGGCCGCGGCCGAGATCGCGATGGCGTCGCAACCCGTCGGCAACGTGATGGCGCTCAACCTCGTCACGCTTGCCGCCGTCCGACCCTTGCTCGTGTGCATGGCCTTCTCGCCCGCGCGATTGCCGGCGCTCCTTGGCCGCTCGCTCGTGGCCGCCGGCGTGACCACTTCGGTCTTCTTCCTTCTGAGTGCCAATGGGATCCGCAACGGCCCCGACATCGTTCTCGGGCTTGCGGCGGGGCTCATGAGCTTGGCCGTCCTGGAAGTTTGGCACCCGGGCATCGGACAGACGAGGCACACCGATTTCGGCGCGCCGGCGCAGCCGGACCCGTCCTCCCCGGGTCCCGGCTCGGCGGGCGCTCGCCCGTCTTGGCAGCGGATTCTCCTGGAATTGCGGGGCTCCTCCGTGCCGCCCGACGAGCGTCCGCTTGGGGATCCGCGGTTCCGACAGAAGCCGGTAGCGGACCGGGCGAAGGTCAGCGTGCAGCGCGTCTCCGAGTTCCCGGAGCGGATGAACGATTCCGCCGCCCAACGGCTGGACGTGTTCGTTCCGGGCTGGCGGGCGCGACACCTCGCAGGGCCCCCCGTCCTCGTTCAGACGTTCAAGGGGGCCGTCGAGGGATTGCCTGGAACCTGGATCTACTACCGCCTGACGCCCCTCGGGGAGCAGCTTGCGGCGGCCGTGGCCGAGAAGCCGGCCGACGAAGCCGCCCCGGAAACGCGCCTCTTCTAGCCCATGGGAAGGGGTTGCGGCCCAATTCCGCCACCGGAATCCGGGTGGAATCCTCTCACCGATTATCGGTGAGTGGCGACCTGCGCGTTACAATGCTTTCCGCGCTGCGATCGCCTTTTCCAAGTATCCCGCCCGACAGCGAGCGGCCAACAAAGAACGTGCGACCCCCGGAACCCAGCCGCGCCGGCCTGCCTGCGGGCCAAGGCATTGGGGAGGCGCACCGATGACCCGCCGGGAGCGCGAAACGATCATCGGCGACGTCCTCGCGGTTCTGGACAAGCTCGAGGCGGAGTCCGAGTCGTACACGCTGGCTCGCATTTCGCGCCGTGCCAACATGGCCTACGACCGCCTCGCCCAACTTCTGTCGGACCTCGAACAGCACGGGCTTGTGACCCCGCCCCCGACCCCGCGCTTGACGCCACGCGGGCGGGAGCTTCTGGAAAAGTACACCGCCTGGAAGCTTGCCATCGAGGGGACGGGCGCGGTGGCGATGTCGTTTTCCCAGGTCACCGAGGACGTCAAGGAGCGGGCAGGATGATTGGACGGCGAGGTCGCGACGGGTCGTGCGACAGCTCCTTGGCTGCGACGATCCCTGATACAATTCTTGCGTAGGCTGACATGCAGGGCGACCGAGGTGAGTCTTTCGAAAAACCGGACGCCCCGGATCCCGGCAAGCGCGCGACCGGCGGTGAGTCGAACCCAAGTCCCGGTTACGCCGGGCTTACTGGCTGGGCGCCAAGCGTGCGCCAACGAACATCCCCCCATCCTGCGTGCAGCAAGCAAAGCATGGCCGTCGCAGCGCGAACCAGGACGTCCGCCCGGGCTTCGCGCTTCTGCGCCGTCCTTGCCATAGCCCTGCTCGTTCTGCCCTCGCTCATCGTTCCGTCGTCCCTGGCGCAAGGCCCCGGCGACGACAAGACGGCGGCCTGCGGCGAGCTGCGTTTTGAAGGCATCGCGGGATTCGGGGCGGCGGCCCCTGGCTCGCCGGGCGTGGTGTTCGACATGCGGATCACGACGATGTCGCAGTCCGAGCGCTACGTCAAGTCGTTGAGCCTGGAGCCCGCGCCCGGCAGCACGGTTACGCCCTCGGCGCTGCACTCGATCGTGGTGAGCGCAGGCCCGTCCGCGCACGTGGGGCGGCTTTCGGCGGACATGTCCGTGGTCTTCGACGGCCTTGGCGTCCAGATTCCAAAGCACCCCGCCTCCGTCGACCTCGTGGTCACGGCCACGCTTGCCTCGGGCGCGACGCCCGGGACGATCCTCGACCTGCAACTGGCCGCGGGGGGACTCTTGGTGGAGAAGCCGGGCGCCACGGACGAAGCGTGCTTCAATCACGCCTTCAACCCGCCCTCCGGCCTCTCGGTGAGCGCGCCGGAGAACGTGGAACCCCCGGCCCTCACGCTGCCGGAGAACATCGGCCCCTTGGAAGGGAACGAACGGGGCGGCCGGCGCGTAACGTACGTGGCCACCGCGCTCGACGCTTTGGGCGAACCGGTGCCCGTCGCCTGCCAGCCGCAAAGCGGGGCGCTCTTTCCGGTCCTCACGACAAACGTCGCCTGCGAGGCCGTGGACGCCGACGGCAACCGCGCGACCGGATCCTTCACCGTCCAAGTCGTCGACACGACGCCCCCGGCGTTTCCCTCGCTTTCCACCCTCACCGTCGAAGCCGGGGGGCCCAGCGGCGCGACTGCCACCTTCGCCCTTGAGGCCATCGACGTCGTGGACGGGCCGTTGCCGTCCTCCTGCGAACCGGTCTCGGGCAGCCTCTTTCCGCTTGGCGTTACGAGCGTCGCCTGCCGAGCTTCGGACGCAGCCGGAAATCCAGCCACGGCGGCTTTCGACGTGAAGGTCGTGGACACCACGCCGCCCACGCTGGCGGGCGTGCCCGCGGGCGTGACGCTTGAGGCGACGAGTTCTGCGGGCGCGCCGCACAGCTGGGAAGCCCCCACATCCATCGATCTTGTGAGCGGTTCGGTTCCCGTTGTCTGCGCGCCTGCCAGCGGCTCCGAGTTCCCCCTCGGGTCCACGCTTGTGACCTGCCGTGCCACCGACAACGCCGGCAACACGGTCTCAGGCACGTTCACCGTCACCGTTCGGGATACGACCAAGCCCATCCTCTCGGGCGTGCCCGCAAGCGTCACGCTCGAGGCGACGGGCCCTGGCGGAGCCGCGCACGCCTGGGAGGGGCCCACCGCGGTGGACGTGGTCGGCGGGGCGCTTTCCGTGGTGTGCGCGCCCGCGAGCGGGTCCACGTTTGGGCTGGGCACCACGACCGTCACCTGCTCGGCCACGGACGCGGCCGGCAATGCCGCGGAAGCGACGTTTGCGATCACCGTGCGGGACACCACGCCGCCCGCCATCACGCTTCCCTCGTCGATCACGCTTGGCCCCGTAACGGCGGACGGGGCACGGGCCGATTTCGTCGTCAAGGCGTCCGACCTCGTCGACGGACCCGTCGCGGTCGCGTGCACACCCGCCTCGGGATCCACCTTCCCGCTGGGCCGAACCCTCGTCACGTGCCGCGCGACGGACGCCGCAGGCAACCAACGCTCGGAAACATTGGCCATCGTCGTGCGAGACGAGGAAGCGCCCGTGCTGACCACGCCCGCGCCGCTTGTCGTCGAGGCGGCCGGGCCCGACGGAGCGCCGACGACCTTCGCCGTCACCGCCACGGACAACGTGGACGGAGCCCTCCCAGTGGCCTGCTCGCCGGCCTCCGGAACGCTCTTTCCGCTTGGCGAATCGATCGTCCGGTGCAACGCGACGGACGCAAACGGCAACACCGCGAGCGCGAGCTTCCCGGTCCGCGTTCGCGACGCCACGCCGCCCACGATCGCGGGCGCCGATCTTGGCGCAACCCTAGAAGCGGCGGGTCCGGCGGGCGCTTCGCACGCGTGGGCGGCGCCTTCGGCAAACGATCTTGTGGACGGCGTCGTGCCCGTGTCGTGCGTTCCGGTGAGCGGCTCGACGTTCCCGCTGGGGGCCACGACGGTTGCGTGCTCGGCGCGCGACGCGGCGGGCAACGTGGCCACGGCAACCTTCACGGTCACGGTGCGCGACACGACGCCCCCCACGTTGGGCGACATTCCCGCCGCGCTTGGGCCCTTCGAAGCCGGCGAC
>DATLFM010000010.1 GCA_035541015.1 Candidatus Thermoplasmatota archaeon | reverse complement strand
ACGAGCCCCTGCCCTTCGTTGTGGCAGAAGACGCACCGGAAGTTGCACCGGTCGGTGAGCGAGACGCGAAGGTCGGCGACGGGGCGGGCGAAGGAATCCCGGAGCGGCCGGTGATCGTCCACGGCGCGCAATCCGGCTCGTTGCTTAAGGTTGTTTGTCGGCCCGTCCGTCAAGGCCTCGAAGCGGGCGCTGCCCGAACCTTCGAGTCTCCGCCCTCCGGTTGATTGAAGCGCCCCGTGTGCCATGCCCGGGCATGCGCTTCCTTGCGCTCCTTGCGGCCGTGGGCCTGCTCTCCGGCTGCCTTGGCGGAAGCAACCCCTTGGATCGCACGGGTGGCGGCATGCGCGTCGAGCTCGACGTCGCCATCATGGAATCGTATCCCGAGCAATTTCTTTTCCAGGCCCGGGCGGAAAACGGCGGAACGTCCGCCTTCGTCTACGATCATCCCGGCTGCCCGGCCGAGTCCATACGGATCTTCGTCGTCGTGCGAGGGGAGGAGCGCCCGATCGACCGCGCCCTCTTCGGGCCGTGCGTCATCAACGAGCGCCGGTTCGAGCCGCGCCAGTCGGTCGAGGAGAACGTTCCGTGGGACGGCACGCTCGACGGCGAGCGGGTCCCGAGCGGGACGTACACGGCGATCGCGCGGCTCAACGTGGCCGGCGGCGCGCCGCGCATCGAGGACCGCGAGACCTTCACGGTCCCGTGAGGCCCTGCATCGCGACGTCGGCCAGCAAGCGGACGAATCGCGGGTCGTCGTTGAGCGCGCGGCAACGCAGGAATCGCAGCCCCAGCTTCTCGGCGCGGGCCTTGGCCTCGATGTCGAGATCGTAGAGCGTCTCGAGGTGGTCGGACACGAATCCGATGGGCGCCACGACGACCGTTCGCGCGCCTTCTTCGGCCAATCGCGAGAGCTCGTCCAGGACGTCCGGGCCCAGCCACGGCGAACCCGGGACGGCCGACTGGTAAGCCTGCCTCCAGCGCGGGAGGCCGGCCGCCTGCGCGATCGCCTCGCACGTGCGCCGGACCTCGCCGGGGTACGGATCGTTCCACTCGAGCACGCGCTGCGGGAGGCTGTGCGCCGTGAAGAGGACCGTCGCCGTCTCGCGCGCGGGCCCGGGCAGGCTCACCCACGCGGTCTCGACGCGGTCGGCCCACGCTTGGACGAGAAGCGGGTGCGTGGCAAATCCGCTCACGTAGGAAAACGGCGGCGCGCCGGGCAACGACGCAAGCGCCTCGCGGGCGGACTTGTGGTAGCCGCCCACGCTCATGCGCGAATCCTGCGGAGCCAGCGGCACGACGACGCCCCGCTCGACGCCGGCCTCGCACAATTCGCGCGCAGCGTCGGAGATGAACGGCTCGGAGTGCTTCATGCCCACGGCCACCCGGAAGTCGCCGCGCGAGGCGAGCTCCGCGCGCAGGAGCTCGGCCTGCCGGCGCGTCGTCTCGTGGAGGGGCGTCGTGCCGCCAAGGGCCGCGTATCGCGCGCGCAGACCCTCGACCTGCGCGGTCGTGGGGGGCTTCCCGAGGATGTGCTCGAGGTAGCGGGGGACGTCGCCGAGGCCCGAGGCGCTGCCGTACGAGGTGAGGAGCACGCCAAGGCGCGTCATGCGCCCACCTTCCAGCGGTGGACGGTCTCGATCACGGCCTCCACGTTGTCCACGGGCGTGGCCGGGAAGATGCCGTGGCCGAGGTTGAAGACGTGGCCGGGGCGGCCGCCGGCGCGGCGCAGAACGTTCTCGGCCGCGGAAACGGCGGTCTCGGCGGGCCCCATGAGGTCGGCGGGGTCGAGGTTCCCTTGGATCGCGCGGTCGTGCCCGATCGCGCTCCAGGCCTCGTCGAGCCCCGTGCGCCAGTCGACGGAGACGCAGTCGCCGCCGGCCTCGCGCATCGCGCGGTGCAGCGCGGGGTTGCCGGTGCCAAAGTGGATCGTTGGGCAGGCTTCCTCCTTTAGGGTCATAAAAATCGGGGCCGTGTGCGGCAGCACGTGCTCGCGGTAGGTGCGCTCGTTGAGCACGCCCGCCCAGCTGTCGAAGAGCTGCACGGCCTGCGCGCCGGCGCGGTGCTGCTCGACGAGGAACCGGGCGACGACGTCGGAGAAGTACGCGAGAAGGTCCGCAAACGCATGCGGATGCTTCACGGCAAACGCGCGCGTGGTGGCCATGTCGCGCCCGCCTTTGCCCTCGATCGCGTAGGTCGCAAGCGTGAAGGGCGCGCCGGCGAAGCCGACGAGGGGGACATCGAGCTCCTTGCGGAGGATGCGGATCGTGTCGAAGACGAAGCCGAGGTCGCGCTGGAGGTGCACGGGTTGGAGGCGCGAGACGTCCTCGGGCGTGCGGACCGGGTTGGCGAGGATGGGGCCCTGGTTGGGCTCGATCGTGACGGAGAGGCCCGCCGTCATGAGGGGAAGCGAGATGTCGGAGAACATCACGGCGGCGTCGAAGTCGTACCGGCGCACGGGCAGGAGCGTCGCCTCGGCGGAGAGCTCGGGCGTGCGCATCATGGCGAAGAGGTCGTGCTTGGCGCGAAGCTCGCGGTACTCGGGAAGGTAGCGCCCGGCTTGCCGCATGAACCACACGGGCGTGGCGTCGACGGGCTTGCGGGAGAGCGCGCGCAGGAGCCGGTCGTTCATGGTTCACCCGAGCTTGGCAAGGGCGCTTTGGATCGTTTCGCGGGCGCCCGTGAAGATGGGCGTGTCCCGCAGCGTGTAGGGACGTTGCTTGGCCTCGCGAAGCTGCACGACGCACTCGACGAAGGAGTCCGGATTGTCGCCTTCGAAGCCGAGGACGAATTCGGGGTCGTCGAGGCCAAAGGCGTAGGTCGTGTGGATGGTGAGGTCGGGGAAGCGGTGGCCGATGCGGAAGTGCTCGTTCATCATCTCCTGGCGCTTCTCCATGGGAAGCTGGTACCATTCGGCCGTCTTCCAGAACGGGTACACGAAGAGGTACTTGCCGTTGCCCGGGACGATGGTGCGCATGCCGCCGTGGCCGGCCGGGTCCTCGCGCTGGTGCGCCTTCACGTATTGGCTGCGGCGCGTGACCGAGAGGAAGCTGTGCGGGGTGGAGAGGTAGCCGGCAAGTCGCGTCTGGTTGAGGGCCGCGTGGAAGGCCTGGATCTCGTCCAGGTTCGACCCCACGGTCCACAGGAAGAAGTCGCAGTCGCCCCGGGTGCCCACCGTCGAGTAGGTGCGAAGGATGAGGCTGTCCTCGAATTTGGCGACGACGGCGGCGAACTCCTCCTTGTCCTCCGACTTCCGGAGGGGCTCGATCCGGCGCCAGGCGGGGTCGATCCGGAAAAACGTGAACTTTACATACTGGGGTGGCGGGCTCGCGGCGCGGTCGGCCATGGGAACCGCTGCGGCGAGGGTCGAACCCTCTGATAACCATTGCGGGGGGCAGAAACCCTTAAGCCGACCACCCTGGCTCCCCCATTTCAACATGCTCCCCGCCTCGCAGGCCGAGAGGGCCGCCCAGAGCCAAGCTCGCGCGGCCGATCCGGCGGACCCCGCTTCCGAGGCGCCGTTCTTCTCCATTCACATCACCCACCAATGGGCGCGCTTGGAGGACATGGAGCCCCTCTCCCGCGTGAACGTCGCCGAACTTCTCGCGCAGGCCCGTGCGCTGCCCGGCTGCGAGGAGGTCGCGGTCGTGAAGACCTGCAACCGGGTCGAGTTCTACTTTGTCACCCGCCAGCCGGAGAGCCTCGAGCGGGCGGCCACCAAGTGGCTGTCGGGCTTCGTGGCGCCCCCGCTCCTGCGCAGCAAGCACGGGCTTGCGACCTGCGAGCACCTCCTGCGCGTGGCAAGCGGCATCGAGAGCATGCTGGTGGGCGAGGACCAGATCTTGGGCCAGGTACGCCAGTCCTGGGAAGCCGCGGCCGGCGCCGGCTGCACGGGGCGCCACTTGGGCCGCCTGTTCGGCAAGGCGATCCAGGTGGGCAAGAAGGTGCGCGCGGAGACCGAGCTCAACCGCGGCTCCGTGAGCCTTGGCCGCGCGGCCGTGAAGCTCGCCCTTTCCGAGGGGCCGCTTGCGGACAAGACGGTCCTTCTCCTTGGAACCGGCGAGACGGCCGAGCTCGTCGCCGCCGCGCTTGCCGAAGAGAAGCCCGCGCGCCTGCTCGTCGTGAGCAAGACGGCCGCGCGCGCCTCCGCGCTCGCCGCCCGCGCGGGGGGCCTCCCGCTCGCCTACGCCGAGCTCTCGCAGCGTCTGGCGGAGGCCGACGTCGTCTTCGCCGCCACCACCGCAGGCGACGTCCTCCTCGACGCGCGGCGCGTGCGCAGCACGCTTGGCGCCTCGCCGCGCCCCGTGCTCTTCCTCGACCTCTCCAACCCCCGCGCGCTTGCCCCGGACGTCGCGACCGTCGAGGGCGTGCGTCTCGTGGACCTCGACGGCCTGCGCGCGATCGCGGCGGAGAACCTCGATCGGCGTCGCGGCCACGTGCAGCGGGCCGAGGAGATCGTCGCCGAGGAGCTCGCGCTTCTCTCCGCGCGTCTGGCCGAGGACCGCGCCGAGGCGATCCTCGCCGCGCTCTACGGCCGCGTCAAGCGCATCCGCGACGGCGAGCTTGATCGCGCCGCCGCCAAGCTTGCGCTCGACGACGAGGGCCGGCGGGTGCTCGCCGACCTTGCGAACTCGATCCTGAACAAGGTCCTCTCGGAGCCGACGCTCGTCCTGAAGCGCATGGCGCGCGAGAACGACTCCGCCGGCATCGAGTCGGCCGCCAAAGTTCTCGGAATTGCGCGGGAGGAGTCCCCGTGAGGCCGCTTCGGCGCCTCCGCCGAACGCCCGCGCTGCGCGAAGCCTTCGCCGAGACCCGGCTTGCCCCGGCGGACCTCGTTCTGCCGATTTTCGTGCAGGAAGGCACAAGCGAGCCCCAGCCCGTCGCCTCCATGCCCGGCGTCTCCCGCCTTCCCGTCAAGCACGCCGTGCGCGCGGCGCGCGAGGCGTACGACGCAGGCGTCCGCGCCGTGCTCCTCTTTGGCGTTCCGTCCCGCAAGGACCCCCTTGGCCTTGTCGCCGACGCCCGAAACGGCGTCGCGCAGGACGCGATCACGGCCATCAAGGACGACACGCCGCTTGCCGTCTTCTCGGACCTTTGCCTGTGCGCCTACACCGACCACGGCCACTGCGGCGTCCTCTCGACCGACGGGGGAATCGACCTTCCCCAAACGCTCCAGCGGTACGGCGAGATCGCCGTCGCGCAGGCCCGCGCGGGCGCGGACGTCGTCGCGCCCTCCGGCCGCATGGACGGGCAGGTGCGCGCCATCCGCTCCGCGCTCGACGCCGCGGGCTTTGCCGACGTGGCCATCCTAAGCTACGGCGCCAAGTTCGCCTCCGCCTTCTACGGTCCGTTCCGCGAGGCGGCCGCAAGCGCGCCTTCGCACGGCGACCGGCGATCCCACCAGCTTCCTCCGGCCAACCGCCGCGAGGCGCTCGCCCAGATGCGAGCCGACGTGGACGAAGGGGCCGACGCGGTCATGGTGAAGCCCGCGCTCGCCTACCTCGACGTCGTGCACGCCGCGCGGCAAGCGCTCGACGTGCCCATCGCGGCCTACGCCGTCTCGGGGGAGTACGCCGCCTTCCGCGCGGCCGCGCAAAACGGATGGCTCGACGGCCCGGCCGTGGCCCGGGAAGCGCTCACGAGCATCAAGCGCGCCGGCGCCGACCTCGTCATCGCCTACGATGCGATCGAGGTCGCTTTGGCCCTCGGGGAGACCCGATGAGCTCGAAGGAGCGGTTCGAGGAGAGCTTGCGCCTCCTGCCCGGAGGCGTCTCGTCGCCGGTGCGAAGCTACGCGCCGTATCCCCGCTTCTTGCGCTCGGGCTCCGGCCCGCGCGTCACGGACGTGGAGGGCAAGGAGTACGTGGACTACGTGCTCGGGTTTGGCCCCCTCCTCCTTGGCCACGCGCATCCGGCCGTGACGGCCGCCGTGGCCGAGCGCGCCGCCCGCGGCACGCTCTTTGGCGCGCCCGTCGAGGAGGAGATCGAGCTTGCCCGCCGCGTCCGCGCGCTCTACCCGAGCATCGAGAAGATGCGTTTCGTCTCGACGGGCTCCGAGGCGACCGCGCACGCGATCCGCCTGGCGCGGGGCGCGACGGGGCGCAAGCTTGTCGTCAAGATCGACGGTGGCTTCCATGGCGCGCACGACGCCGTGCTCGCCAAGGCTGGATCGGGCCTGGCCACCTTTGGCATCCCCGGAAGCGCCGGCGTTCCCGAGGAGGTTGCCCGTCTTACGCTCACGCTCCCGTTCAACGACCTTCCCGCCATGGAGGAGACGTTCCGTCGGCACGGCGGCGACGTCGCGGCCGTCCTCCTGGAGCCCGTGCTGGCCAACGTCGGCCCCATCCTTCCCCAGCCGGGCTACCTCGAAGGCGTGCGGCGCATCACGCGCGAGCACGGCGCCCTCCTCGTCTTCGACGAGATCGTGACCGGCTTTCGCCTCGCGCTCGGCGGCGCGCAGGAAGCCTATGGCGTGCGGCCCGATCTCACGACGCTTGGCAAGGCGCTTGGCGGCGGGCTTCCGCTTGCTCTCTTTGGCGGGCGCGCGGATCTGCTCGACCGCGTCGCGCCGTCCGGGCCGGTCTACCAGGCGGGCACGTTCTCGGGAAATCCGTTGTCCCTGGCCGCGGGCGCCGCCGCGCTTGACACCCTCTCTCGCGAGGGCGTTTCGCGCGCGAACCGCGCGGCGCAGGAGATTCGCGCCGGCCTTGCCGATCTCGTCGAGGATGAGCGGCTCCCGTACGCGGTCGCCGGCACGGCCTCGCTCTTTGCGCTCTTCTTCGGACCCGGCCCCGTGCGGTCCTACGCCGACGCCAAGCGAAGCGACGCCAAGCGGTACCTCGCGTGGTTCCGCGAACTCCTCGAGGCGGGGGTCTACCTGCCCGCAAGCCAGTTCGAGACGTGCTTCTCCTCCAACGCGCACGGGCCCGAGGAGGTCCGCACGACGATCGAGGCCATGGACGCCGCGCTGCGGTCGGTGGCGCCTTGAACCTCACGCTTGCGAGCCGCGGAAGCGAGCTTGCGCGGCTGCAGGCCCGCGAGGCCATGGTCGCGCTTGCGCGCTCGACGCCCGGGCTTTCGATCGCGTTCCACACCGTGAAGACGACCGGCGACGACTATCGGGGCGCGCTTGCCGCGGCTCCCGTGCGCGGCGTCTTCACGAAGGAGGTCGACGAGGTCGTGCTCGCCGGAGGCGCCGACGCCGCCGTGCACAGCCTCAAGGACCTGCCCAACGAGATGCACCCGGACCTCGTGCTCGCCGCCGTCCTCGAACGCCACTTCCCGGGCGACGTCCTGTTCGCGCCCGCCGCCCTTTCCAAGCTCGCCCCCGGCACGGTCGTCGGCACGTCGAGCCCGCGCCGACGCGCGCAGGTGCTCCGGTCGCGGCCCGACCTTGCGCTCGCGGAGCTTCGCGGAAACGTGCCCACGCGCATCGAGAAGCAGCGCAAAGGGGAGGTGGGAGCGGCGCTTGTGGCCAAGGCCGCCGTCGTCCGGCTGGGCCTGCGTTCCGGCTTCTTCGAGATGAACCCCGTCGACTTCCCGCACGCGCCGGGCCAGGGCGCCGTGGCGATCGTGGCGCGCAAGGGGTCCGAGGCGGCCAAGGTGATCGCGCGCGCGGACCACAAGAAGACGCGCGCCGAGATCGAGGCCGAGCGCGCCGTGCTCGCCGCCGTCGGCGGAGGCTGCGCGGCGCCCCTTGGCGTCTTCGCGCGCCGCGCGGGCACCCAGATCGAGGTCGTAGCGCAGCTCTTGGCGCCCGACGGGAGCAAGGAAGCCACGGTCCGGCGCATGGTGCCCGCCGAGCGGCCCGCGGCCGGCGCCAAGGTGCTGGGAGAGGAGCTCCTCCGCCTGGGAGCGGGGCTCGCGTGACCGTCGTCGTCGTCACCCGGCCCCGCGAGTCCTTCGACGCCGCGCTTGAGGCGGTCGAGCGGATGGGCTGGCGCGCCATCGGCGCGCCCACCGTCGAGATCCGCCCGCGCGCGCGAGAGGCCATCGCGCGGTTCCGCAAGGAGAGCGAGAAGGGGCGCTTCGATCTCGTCGTGCTCACGAGCGCAAACGGCGTGCGCATGCTGCACGAGGCGGACGGCCGCTTCCTGCGGTCGCTTGCCGCGCCGGTGTCCGCCGTGGGGCCCCGCACCGCCCAAGCGCTGAAGGACCAAGGGCTTGCCGCCGAAGTCCCGCGCGTCCACTCTTCGGAGGGTCTTGTGGAGCACCTGAAGGCCCGCGTCGGCGGCAAGCGCGTCGCGCTCCTTCGAAGCGACCACGGGGCGCCCGCGCTTGCCGACGGTCTGGAGGCCGCCGGCGCGTCCGTCGTGGACATCCCCGTCTACCACATCGGCATGCCGCGCGACCTTGCGCCCGCAACGCGGCTCGTGCAGGCCGTGGCCAGCCAAGGTGCCGACGCGTTCACCTTCACGAGCACCCTCACGTTCCGGAACTTCCTCGAGATCGCGCGCAAGGCCAACGTGGGCGAGGACGTCGCGCTTGCGCTCTCGCGCGGCGTCGTGGGCGCCATCGGCGAGCCCACGCGTCGGGTCGTGGAGGAAGCGGGCTTCGAGGTACACGCGGTTCCCGAGGAGGCGAGCTTCGACGAGCTCCTTGCGGCCGTGCGGAGGGCCCTTGCGCGCCTCTGAGGCCGCGCCCTCGCGCGCTTCGCCTTGCGACGCCTGCGGCAACCCCTCGGTGCTTTGGGTCCCCTACTCCGGCCGGCGCCTGTGCGGCGGGCATTTCCGCGAAACCGTGGAACGGCGCGCCCGCGCCGAGCTTCGTCGCCAGCTCGACGGCGCCCGCGACGTGCGCGTGGCCGCGGCCGTCTCGGGCGGCAAGGACAGCCTGGCGGCGCTTGCCATCCTCCACGACGTCCTGTCGCCCCGCCGCGACGCAAGCCTTGTCGCCATCTCCGTCGACGAGGGCGTCGAGGGGTACCGCGCCGCGGGCCTCGAAGCCGCCGCGCGCCTGTGCCGCGCGCTTGGCGTCGAGCATCGCATCGTCCGCCACGCCGACCGGTTCGGGACCACGACCGATGCGATCGTCGCGCGCGACGCCGGCGCCTCCCCGTGCGCAGCCTGCGGCGTCCTTCGCCGTCGCGCGCTCAACGACGCGGCGCGCGAGGTCGAAGCGACGCACGTGGCGACCGGGCACAACCTCGACGATCTCGCGCAGACGATCCTCATGAACGTCGCGCGAGCGGACGTCGCGCGGCTCGGGCGCCTTGGCCCGCACGTGGGCAAGGAGCGAGAAGGCCTCGTCCCCCGTCTGTATCCCCTGCGCACGATCCCCGAGCGGGAAGTGGCCCTGTACGCGCACCTGCGGGGCCTCGCGGCGCACCTTGGCGAGTGCCCCCACAGCGGCACCGCGGACCGGCGCTTCTGGCGCGACCTCGTGCTGCGCATGGAAGACGCCGAGCCTGGCGCGCGCCACCGCCTGCTCGCCTTTCACGACGCCGTCGCGCCGCGCCTTCCGCCCGACGGAAGGCCGCTTGTCGCCTGTCGGCAGTGCGGAGAGCCCACAAGCGGGGACGTGTGCAGGGCGTGCGCGGTGGTGGCTGGACTCCCCGGATCGCGGGGCGCCTAGCCGCTGTCGATCTGCCTTAGCAGATCCGTCCGCGTGATCATGCCGACGATGCGGTCCTCGTCCTCCACGATGGGCAGCCCGCCCACGTCGCGCTCGCGCATGACGGCGGCGGCCTGGTGCGAGGGCATTCGCTCGGTGCCCACGACCACCGTCTGTCGCATCACGTCGCGCACGTGCAGGTTGCGAAGCTGGTGCGCCTCGTGGTTGCCGCCGTGGCGCTTTTTCAGGTCGTCGAGCGCAAAGGCGAGGTCCAGCTCCGAAACGATGCCGCGCACGCGGCCGCCGTCGAGCACGGGCAGCCGCTCGATGCCGTGGTCGAGCATGAGGCGGCGCGCGTGGATGACCCGGTCGTCGGGCGAGACGGCGTGCAGCCGGCGGGGCATGTAGTCGCCGACCGGCCGGTTCGAGGTGACAAGGCGCAGGAGGTCGGCCTTCGTGACGACGCCGACGAAGTCTCCGTTGCGCGTGACCGGCACGATGCCGACGCCCTCCTTCTTGCACAGCTCGACGACCGCGCGCACGTCGTCGTCGGGATCGGCCGTGGCGTAGTTGCGCTGCATGGCGCCGCTCACGTGGAGGCCCGTCGGGCTCATGCGCGCGTTGCGCAGGGCTCCAAGCTCGTCGACGATGTCGCCGTCGCTGAGCACGCCCACGAGATGGCGGTGCTCGGTGACGGGGAGCTTCGAGACGCCGTGCTTGCGCATGAGGTCGAGCGCGCGCTCGAGCTTGTCGTTCTTGTCCACCGTCACAAGCTGGGTCGTCATGAGTTCGCGGACCTTCGTAGGAACCACCTCCGGGACCCCGGGCGTCGGCGCGTCGTCAGCGCGCGCGAAGCTCGGGCCAGCAACCGTCGCAGACCACTTGCCCGTCGATGCGCCGGGTGCCGTCGGTGAGCCCGCGGCACACGTCGCAATGCGTCAGGGAGAGCACCTCGGACTCCTCGGGCGACACGGTCGCTCGGGTGATCTCGGCGAGCATGGGAGAGACGGCGAGGATGTCGCGCTCGGTGAGAAGGCCCACGAGCCGTCCGGCGTCGCTCACGGGCAGGCGGCGGACGCCGCGGCGGGCCATGATGCGCGCGGCCTCGACGACAGGCGTCGTCGGCGGGATCGTGAGAAGCGGCGTGGACATGACGCTGCGGATGGGCGTGGATTCCGGATCGGCGCCTGCGGCCAGCACCTTCGTAACGAGGTCGCGCTCCGTCAGGATTCCAACGGGCTTGCCGTTCTCGACGGCAAGCAGGCTTCCGGCGCCGGCCTCGCGCATGCGCTGCGCGGCTTGGCGGACGGACGTCGTGGGCGGGATCGCGATCGGCCGTGGGGACATGACGTCCCGGGCAAGGAGGTCGTCCATCCGAATCCCTCTGCATGCTCGTAGGCTGTGCAGGGGCTTGAACGTTTTCCGGCATGCAGACGTAGTCGTTGCTCGAGTGGTGTCGGTTTCGTTTCGCAAGCTTGACGGGTCCGTCGAACGTTCGGCGCCTTCATGGCCATCGCGTACGAACGGGAGCTCAAGGGCATCCTTTCGGCCGAGCCGCCCGTCCTGTCGGAGATCGCACGCGTCCTGCCGGCCGAGGCGGCCAAAAACTACGAAAAAGTGGCCGCTCGTCCGTTCCTCGTCGTTCGCGCGGCCGGCAGCCTGGGTTGCGATCTCGTGGCGCTTCGCGACGACGTCGCGTTCCCCATCGAGGTGAAAAGCGGCAAGGAGGAGGCCATTCACCTCTCCAACACGGCCCAGATGAAGCTCCAGGCGCAGGCCATGTCGCGCGAGTGCGCGCGCGCGGGCGTCATTGCGCTATACGCGTTCCGTCGCAAGAACCAGCGGGGCCAGGACGCCTGGCGCGTGTACGCGATCCCCGCCGCGGGTTTCCAGGGCCGGGCGAAGATCCTCTACGAGCACCTACCCAAGCTTGCGGTCACCGAACGGGGGAACTATGTCATGCGGTGGAGGGAAGGGATGCCGTTGAACCTCTTCTTGGCGTACTTGTGCTAGGCTCATTTTCATAATCCACTGAGAATAAAAAATCGGCCCAACGAAAACGAAGGCCCTATGGGAGGAGCAGGGACAAACGCATCATGGAGGATACCGTGAGCGGCGGTTATCGAGAACCGTTCCCTGCTCCACGTCATCGTTGAATTGGTGATTATTTGTAGATTGTGTTGACCCGGTGAGCCGAACGGCTGGGTGTTCATAAGCGACGCGCGCCCGTCAAGCGCCCGACCGCCCGCCGAACGATCCCGGGAAGAAGCGCCAGCCGGCCGCGCAGGAGCACGGCGGCCACGACCACGACCGTCAGCGCGACGATGCTGAATTCCGTGCCGTCCAGCCACTCGTAGATGGGCGAGGTCACCGGCGCGCCCTCCTGCGTCGCGGGCCGGAAGATGGACTCGATCTCAAGCGTAGCCGTGTCGACGAGCACGCGCACGTCGAAGCGGAAGGTCACGTTCGAAACGGGCCAGAACGGAACCACGCCGCCCACGAACACGTCCATGAGGATGTGGCTTCCAAGGAAGGCAAACGCAAGGAGGTTCGCCTCGCCCCAGAAGGCACGCTGCGGATTCGCGTCGCGCCACCAGAGGAGGCCCACTGCAAGGAACGGAAGGAGCAGGAACACGTTGTGCAGCGAGGCCCGGTGCACGCCGACGAAGAAGTCGAGATCGGGAAGGAGGCCCAGAAGGCACATCGCGAGGACGAGCCGCGGGCGAAAGGCGCCCGTCGACAGGAGCGCAAGCGGGGGAACGATGAGGTGCACGACGGCCGTCGGCACCGAGGATCACCGCGCCGTCACCGACGCCGCAGGCGCTGCGGGCTTGGCCAGGCGCCGGTCCTCGCGCCAGAGGAGGCCAACGAACAGGGGCATCGTGAGCCCCGCAAGCGCAAACATGGCAAGCGCGCCGTTCACGCCGTACGCTTCGTTGAGGAAGCCCGCCAAGGGCGGCCCCACGACCCAACCCGCGCTGATGACAAGGCTGTACACGCTCATCGTCGTGCCGTGCGCGCGCTCGTGCGCGATGTCGGCCAAGGCGGCAAGCGCGGAAGGAAGGAACGCGAAGACGAGAAGACCGAAGAGGGCGATGAGCGGAGCCACCGTCTGCAGCGCCTGCGTGGGAAGCTCCCCCGGCGCGTGGGGCGTAATCCAGACGACCACGGCCGCAAGCGTCGTGCCGGCGGCAAAGCCGACCGAACCCAGCATCATGAGGGGAACGCGGCCGTAGCGGTCGGACATGCGGCCGAAGAAGACGAGAAACGCGAAGAAGGCGACGCCCGCCGCGACGAGGCCGCCCAGCAGAAGCAGCGGCGGAATGCCCTCCAGCATGGAGCTTGCACCGTGGGCCGTCTCGCCAAGCGCCGTCTCGGCCGATCCGAGCGCGCGCGTGAGGAAGGCGACGCTCGAGGAGATGAGGAGGAACACGGCAAACCACGGCGCCACGAGGAAGGCCAAGCGCCGCTGCGCAAGGGCTCGCCGGATCTCCTGCCAGCCAAGGGCCGGCGACGTGAACCGCTCGCGCAGCGGTTCGTGGACCGTATAGTAGGCGTACGCGAACCCAAGCATGGCCACCGTTCCGCTCACGAGGAACGCGTAGGCGAGGTTGTCGGCAAAGAGCGCCTTCGCAAAGAAGACGCCCGCCACGATCCCCGTCGCCCAGCCAAACAGGTTCACGAAATCGAACGCGCCCATCTCCCGGCCGCGCGAATCCTTGGCGGCGTAGTCCGCAAGCAACGTGAGGCTCGAGACGAGGATGAGGCCCGCGGCAAACCCGTGCAGCGCGTTTAGGATCGCAAGCGCGATCACGTCCTGCGTGAAGGCGATGGGATAGAGTCCCAGCGCGCCCACGGCAAGGCCGGCGAGGAGGAACTTGCGCCGCCCGTAGCGGTCGATCGTGACGCCCACCCAGAGGACGGTCGCGATCTCGGTGAGCGGGCTTGCGGCGACGATGAGCCCGTAGACGAAGTCGCCGTGGTGCGCCGGCACCCAGTCGCCAAAGGCCGTGACCGAGATGCCAAAGCTCATCCGGATGGCAAAGGTCGCCACGTAGAACCCGGACAGGAGGCGGAAATAGGAGAGGTCGGCCACGAAACACCGCAAAGCCGATGGCCTTAAAAAGCGCATTGGTAGCGTCAGCGCACGGCCGCGAGGCGGCGGGGAAGGCGCGCGCCCTGCGCGACCCAGATCCCGCCCACGATCGCAAGGCCCGCGGCCAGCGTGAAGGCCGTGACGGGCTCCCCAAGAATGGGTACGGCAAGCGCGGCGGCCACGAGCGGCTGCAGATACACGTAGCTTGCGACCGTCGACGACGGCAACCGGCGCAGCGCCCAGTTGTTCAGGTAGTACGTCACGACCGAGGGGAACAGCACGATGTACGCCACGGCCGCCCACGTCGCGGCCGACAACGCCGAAAGGTCGGTCGCGGCAAGGTCCGGGACGCCAAGGGGCACCATGACGACGGCGCCGAACAGGAACGTCCACGCGACGACCGTGAGCGGATCGTACCGTGCGAGGTAGGGCCGCGAGAAGACGAGGTACAAGCTGTAGGAGAGCGCGTTTGCGGCCACGAGCACGTTCCCGAGAAGCGAACCCTGCCCGACGGCCGCGCCGCCCACGAGGACGAGCACCCCGGTGAAGGCCAACGCCACGCCCACGAGCTTGCCGCGCGAAGCCGTCTCGCGCCCGCCGGCGATGGCGACGCCAAGCGTGAAGGCCGGGATCGTCGACACGAGCACGGTCGCGTCGACTGCCGTCGTGAGCGAAAGCCCCTGCAGGAACAGGAGCTGGTTCACGGCGATGCCCAGCATGGCCAGCACGAAGAACGCGGCGACGTCCTTGCGCGCAAGCGCAAGGCCCGACCGGTGACACGCGAGCGCGGCGAGGATGGCGCCGGCGCCGGCGACGCGAAGCGCGGCAAGCGCGAAGGGCGAGAGCTCGACGAGCGCGATCTTGCCGACAAACGCGAACGTCCCGAAGATGACCTGGACGGCGACAAGCGCCGCGACGGCCGTGCGCGCGTCGGGAACGGCAGGGACCGAGGGAAGAGCGTCGGCCAACGCGGTGGCAGGGCGCGTCCCGCGGTTTAGGGTTTCGTCGGCGACGCCGAGGGCGGAGCTCGGCGGAGCCCGAGGCGGAGAGCCGCGAGGCGGTAGCCGAGCGGCTCTAGTTCCACAAGCGCCGCGCGGCCTGGAGCTTTTGGACGCGCTCCGTGTTCTTTTGGACCTGCGTCCAGACGTCCTTGAGCATGACTTCGACGATCTCGTCGCGGAAGTCGTCCGTGATCGTGTACCGCTCGCACAGGAGCCGCTCGGGCGGAAGTGCGACGCCAAGCTTGCAGCCAGCCTGCGCAAAGCTCGTGCAGTTGCGGCAGGAGGCCACGAGCGGCAGCGTGTCGTTCTCGGGGGCGGTTTCCATGGGGATCGACCGGGAGCGTTCCTACGCCTGCGATTCTATTTGTGGTTTTGTATAAATCCAACAGCCGCGCCTTGTGGGAACGGTGAGCGGTTCGGGAAAAGCGGGGAACGACCGAACAGCGGGCGCTTTCTTTTAGGGTCCTAAATTCAGGCGGTGGCCGCGCCGCCGCGCTCCGTTTCGACCGACGGGCGGCCTAGGCTTGAGGCGTAGGAGCGGGCCGCGCCGCGCTCGATGGCCAGGAGAAACCCTTCCACCGTTTCCGTGTCCTGGCCAAGAAGCTCGACCTGCGAGAGAGGCAATCCGAGGCGACGCGCGTGGTGCTCCATGATTTCGAGAAGCGGCGCGGGCACGTCGACTCCGTACGCGAGGTTGAGCATCGTCATCGGACGCTCGACTGCTTGCAAGGCCATAAGCAGCTTTGAAACGGCACACCGCCGAATCGGCGGAAAGGGAGGTTTTCCCCCCCAAATCCTATCAACCCGGGGACGCTATCCGGCGTCGTGCAAGCAGCCGCTTGGCCCAAGGCGACGGCAATCAACCTCGACGTCGCCAACGCGCCGTTCATGGACATCGTCGTCCTCGCTGCCCTCGTCACGATCCTCGTCCTCGTCGGCTCCTACGGCATGGCCCTCGCCTGGAGGAAGTGGAAGGCGGGGAAGGGCAAGCGCTCCGGCTAGCAGGTTGGCCCGGGCCTATCGCATGAGGTCGCGCAGCCACTGGAAGTCTACGCCGTCCACGACCACGTGGAGGATCACGAAGAAGAGCGCGAGGAAGCCCATCGAGAAGTGGGAAAAGCGCCAGGCCGCGTACCCGTAGGTCTTCACAAGCCGCGTCTGCAGCGCGCCCGTCACGGCAAGCCCGAGGAAGGCGGCAAGCGTGAGCCCGCCCCAGACAAGACCCACGGACCACTGGTAGGTCGTCTCGACGAGGAACAGGCTTGCGTGCGTGACGCCGATGCCAAGGAGCACGTACGAGAGCGCGTTGTGCCAGAGCACGCGCTGGCGCGCGCTTCCGGAGAACCGGTTCATGACGCGCACGCTTTGGGTGCCAAACGCGCCACCGAGCACGAGGCTCGGGAAGACGAGGAAGAAGCCCGTGAATCCGAGCAGGAAGCCCCATTGCCGCATGACGCGCTGCGCGGGGTCGAGGAACGCGACGCCGGGGCCGGCGAGGGCCTGCGCGTGGAGGGTCTCCGTTCCGATCGCAAAGGGCACGGACGCGCTCTTCGAATAGTTCCCGAAATCGACGGCCTGCGGATCGTTGTGGTTGTAGAACGCCGTGCCGATGGCCTGGATGCCAAGCTGCCCGGACGCGACGGCGCCGGCCGCAAGCTCGAATTCAAACGTCGCGCTCTCGCCCGGCGCAAGCCTGGCCGGTCCGGCCGCGAAGCGGACGGGGTTTCGCGTGATGTCGTACGCGACGTCGATGGTGATCGAGAAGCCGCCCTGCGGCGTGGTGCCGCCGGCGAAGGTCACAAAGGCGTTCCAGGCGGCGACCGATCCGGTCGTGCTTCCCGCTTCGGTCTGGATCGTCGCGGTGTCGATCTCGACGCGGTCGCTTGCGGGATTGCCGCCGCCCAAGCCCGTCGTCGAGTCGTCCGCGGCCCCGAGGAAAGCGCGGCCCGAGGGTGCCACGACGCGAAGGTCGAAGTCGTTGAGCGAGAGCGGGCCCGGGTCGCCTTCGAGCGTGACGACGATCGCGGTGGCGTTGATGCCCACTGGGAACTCGAAGGGCGCGCTTGTGGCGCCGGCGGGGAGGGTTCCCTGTTCCGTCGTCTGGTAGGGCACCTCGTCGCCGGCGAAGGCCACGTTGGGCATGCGCGTGAGGTTCAGGCCCACACGCGTGTTGAGCATCTCGTGCTTCCAGGCGTTTGTGATCGTCACGGCGTACACGAAGGAGCCCGATGCGGGAACTTGGATGAGCGTGTCGGGCACGATGTGCACCGTCGTCTTGAACGGGGGCACGTCGGCCGCGTGGTGGCCAAAGCAGTTGGCGTTGTCGAGATCGAGCTCCGTGGCGCCCGACTGGGCGACGACGGGGGCCAAAAGAGCGGCAAGCGCCGCCGCGGAGGCGCAAAGCAGCGCCGCGGCCTTCGCGCGGCGACCGCGGAGAAACCTTCGGGACAACGGGGGGAAACCGAGGATGCGAGTCTATATAATTATTGGATGAGCACGGCGTTCCGGCCATCGGAGCGGGCGATCCTCACAGGAACCGCCTCTTCATCGCCTCGCCGGCGAGGAAGATCGCGCACGTCGGGCATTCGGGGAGGTTGCCGTAGTCGCAGGCAAACTCGAGGCTGCGGCGGCCTTCGCCGGGCCATGCGTCGAAGCGGATCCGCGCGTCCTTGCAGTGGATGGGCGCGGCGGGGAGGTCCACGGCCAAGGGCGCCGCCGCGGGCGCGCGAAGGAGCTCGCGAACGTCGGGCGTGGGGGACGTGCCGGCCGTGCCAGTCGCGCCGGCCGGTTGGGCTCCGACGCGCGGGGCCGCGGCTCGAATTCCAGCGACCGCGGCTCCGGGCGGGGGGAGCTCCCAGAGTTCGGCCACGCGCGCGCGGAAGGTGTCGGGGAGCGTCTTGTATTCGCGGAGCGCCTCGAGGCCGTTGCCCGTGAGATGGTAGGTCGTCTTGCCGGCTTCGTCGTCTGCGGCCTTGAGGAGACCGCGCTCGACGAGGCGGGCAAGGAGGGGGTAGATCTGGTTCCGGTTGGGCGCCACGCCGAAGGTCTCCTCGAGCTCGCGGAGGAGGGCGTAGCCGTGCTTGGGCCCCCGGGCGATGCTTTCGAGGACGAGCGGCTCGGCCAGGCCACGCAGGAGCCGGCCGCGCGCGTCGGGTGGATCAGCCGCCATTTTCTGTTCCAGTTGTGAGGGTCGGATTCTATAATAGTTGGTATAGGTTTCGTATTCTCCTGGGGAACAAAAGGCCGCACAACTGGACGTACAACTGGACCAAAAGTGCGCACTTCGAACGGGTATCGGGTTGGTTGATCTTTGGGAAATTGGCCGATTTGGCGCAAATCTCCACCGTTGTTCGTTTCTATAACACGTGTTCCAGGCCAAGACATAAATATGGAACACTTTATAATTCTAGGCCACCGAACTGGAATAGTCCGGTAGGCAAGAGGGAAAGGCGATGATGATTCGGACCAACGCGGAGAAACGCTTGCTCGACGAGGCCAAGGAGATCAAGGTCAAGATCCCGCTCGACTACCACATCAAGCTGCACACGCTCAAGGTCCTGCGCGGCCAGAGCATCAGCGACACGGTCGAGATGGCGCTTGGCCGCTACTTTAGCGACATCAACGCCGCTCCCGCCGCCGTTCAGGGTGGCATGCTCCCCCAGCCAGACTTCGAGCACCCCCTCTAGACGACCATCGGCCCTGAACGGCTCGAGGTGGCGGAAGCGTCGTCTTCATAGGCCCCTTGGCGCGTTGCCCACCGCCATGACGAAAGCGGCCCGGCGCGTGAAGATCGCGCCCTCGATCCTGTCGGCCGACTTCTCGCGTTTGGGCGAGGAGATCGCCCGCGTGGAGAAGGCCGGCGCCGACTGGCTGCACATCGACGTGATGGACGGCCGCTTCGTGCCCAACATCACGATGGGCCCGGTCGTGGTCTCGGCCATCCGCAAGGTGACGCGGCTGCACCTCGACTGCCACCTCATGATCGCGGAGCCCGAGCGCTACGTGGCCGACTTCGCGAAGGCCGGCGCCGACAGCCTCACGGTTCATGCCGAGGCGTGCCCGCATCTCCATCGCACCGTCCACCAGGTGAAGGAGGCGGGCATGAAGGCGGGTGTCGCCGTGAACCCCGGCTCGCCGCTTGCGCTTGCCGAGAGCGTCCTTGCGGATCTCGACCTCCTGCTCGTCATGAGCGTGAACCCCGGCTTTGGGGGACAGAAATTCATCCCTCTTGCCGTGGAGAAGACGCGGCGGGCCGCCGATCTCCTGCGCAAGGCGGGCCTCGACGTGGGCGGCCGCGTGGACCTTCAGGTCGACGGCGGCATCACGCCCGAGACGGCGTCGCCGTGCCGTGACGCCGGCGCGACGTGCCTTGTGGCCGGAACGAGCGTGTTTGGCCACTCGGGCGACCTTTCCACGCGCATGGCGGAGCTGCGGGGCGCGTGACGGTCCCAAGCGAGCTTGCGGGCGCGCCGCTTCTTGCCCTCACGGCCAACCAGTTCCTCCTCACGGCGCTCACGATCGCTTGGATCCTCGGATTCTTCGCGGGCCGCAGGCGGGGATGGGACTGGACGCGCTGCCTGGGCCTGTCGCTTGTGGTCTTCCCGTTTGCGCGCTTTGGGTTGAACGTGGTTCTCTCGATCGACCTTCTCTTCGAGCAAGGCCTCGTCCTCCCGGCGCTCACGCAGGCGCAGCTGTGGGGCTCGGTCTGGCGCTCGTTCCTCTACAATCTCGTCGTTCCCACGGCGGGCCTGCTCCTTGTGTTCCAAGGCGTGCCGCGACTGCAGCTTGGCGGCGACCCGCGGGGGGCGCTTGCGCGCATCCTCGCTCTCCTGCGCCTTCCGCGCCAAGGCTGGCGCCGTGACGCCCTCCACGGGCAGGCGCTCTTTGGCCTCGTGGCTGTCTTCTATCTTTTCTCAGTCCTCTTCCTGGCTACGACGCTGGGCCGCGCGCTCATGAACAACGACGAGTCGCGGGTGTTTGCCAACATCACGCCGCTTCTCATCCTGCTGCTCTCGCTTCTGGCCGGTGTGGGCGAGGAGTACCTCTTCCGCGGAGTCCTGCAGGAATGGCTCTTCACGAAGGTTCCCTGGCCCGTGGCGCTCCTTGCGCAGGCTGCGTTCTTCGGGCTCGTCCACGCAGGCTACGGGACGATCGCGCACGTCGTGGGACCGCTTGCTTTTGGCATCCTGGCCGGCCTCGTGGCCATGCGCCTGGGTCTTCTTGCGGCCGTGATCATCCACGCCGAGATCGACATCGCGTACTTCGTGCTGGGAAGCGGCGATCCGATCCTGCTTGCCGCGGGCACCCTGCTTGTCCTTGGCAGCGTGGCGGCCATCGTGGTGACACGAGCGGAATCGGTGCGGACGCTTCTCAGACCTCTTCCTTCATGGTCTGGAAAACCGTGGATGTGAGCGTCTTTCCCACGCCGGGGAACGGCCGGAGCCTCTCGAGCACCATGCGTCCGATGCTCTCGACGTCCTTGCCGCGAACCTTCACGAGGAGATCCCAATCGCCGCTGATGAGGTGCACCTCGTAGACGCCCTGGATCTCCGAGATCTTCTTGGCAAGCTCCCCCTGGCTGACACCTTGGCTTTGGTCGTGGCTGATGAACACGAAAGCCGTCGTGGCCTCCCCGATGCGCTCGTAGTTGGGCACGAGCGTGTACTTACGGATGGTCCCGTTGGATTCCATCTTTCCAATGCGGTCGTGCACCGTCGTGCGCGGCACGTTCGTGCGCTCGCTGATGGTCTTGGTCGTCTTCTTCGCGTTCTCACGCAGTTCGCGGAGAATGGCCAAGTCCTTCTCGTCGAGCATGGATTTCGTCAGCCGTCCGGCGATATATCACCTTTGCGTACGGACTCATGCCTTGACGTGAAGCGCGTCGGCTTGCGTCCGGAACCGGGTATCGGATTGCTCGTGTCGAAACCCTCACCGAAGCTTCAAATCGGTTCGCGCCGATGCGCGCGGCGTGCCCCAGACCACCACCGGCGCGCCCGTCGAGATCGGCGACGCCGAGTTCCCGGCCTTCGTCACGGACAACGACCTTGTCATCATCGACCTTTGGGCGCCCTGGTGCGGGCCCTGCAAGCGCATCGCCCCCATCCTGGAGGAGATCGCGCGGGAGAACCCGAAGGTCGTCGTCGGCAAGATCAACACGGACGAGCACCAGGACGTCGCCCGCAAGTACGGCGTGATGTCCATCCCAACCATGCTCTTCTTCAAGCGCGGACAATTGGTGGACCAGGTCGTCGGCGCCGTGCCGAAATCGGAAATCCTCCGGCGGATCGAGCCGCATGCCTGACGAATAGCCGACCGTTTTCCATCGGAAGCGGGGGTTCCGGCGGAGCGTGCGTTTCCGCGGTGCCATTGCTTCGACCGTTGCACCGAAAGGTCTTTTGACCGCCTGCCCGCTGCAAAGGCTCATGCTCGGGACCCAAAGCGCGGAGCCGTCGGTCGAGCCTCCGTGGAAGGCTCGACACGACGCTGAGCGCTTGGAAAACCTCGTTCGATCGGCCGCCCAGGAGATGGGAAGCTCCCTCACCGTTCTCCGCATCGAGACCGAACGCCTGGCGGCCGACTCGCCCGAAGCCGCCGAGCGCATCGAGCGGGCGCTTGCACGTCTCGAAGCGATCTGCCAAGCCTGCCGCGCCGCCGTGCCCGACCGTGGCGCATCAACGATGCTTTTGGGCTAGTCCGGACCAGGGCAACAGCCTTAATTCCGCCCTTCGTTTGGGGCGCGATGCCCCTGCTGGAGCGCAAGTGTCCCTACTGCGCGCACGGTCGCATCGTCTACGACAAGCGGCGCAACCGGATGGTCTGCAACGACTGCGCCGAGACCTTTTCGCCCTAGCGGCCGCACGGATCCGGCGGGCGGGCTGCGGCGCGGGCGCACGACGCATCGTCCCGCGTGCAAAAGGGAAGCGTTTTTCCCTACGCTCCCGATCGTCGCGGCGACGCGATGTCGGAATTGCTTTCCAGTCGAGACATCGAGCATCTCTTCCGGTTCGAGTACGATCGAATCAACGCTGGCACGTACGACGGCCGACTGCCGCCCTTTCCGGGCGTCCGGGTGGGCCGCGGCATCCGCCAGTACGGCTGCTGCCTGTCGAAGCGCCGGCGCGACGGCAGCTACGATCTCTTGGGCTTCCAGGTGACGCGCTACCTTGCGCGCCCGGAGGATCTTCTCGATACGATCTGGCACGAGATCGCGCACGCCGCGGCGATCGTCTTCGAGCGCCACACGGGGCACGGTCCGTCCTGGCGCCGCCACGCCGTCCGCTGCGGGGCCGATCCCGACCGGCCCGCCAAGCGCGGCCTTGCGCTGTCCATCCTTCCGCGCCTGGCCATCGCGACCGTCCGCTGCGCGGGCGCCTGCGGGTGGGTGCGCGACTACTTCCGCGTCGGTCCTGTCCTGCGCCAGCCGCGGCGATACAAGTGCATGCGGTGCGACGCGGGCATCACGGTCGCGTGGAACCGGGCGGACCGGGACTGATCGCGCTGCGGCGCCGAAGGCAACCTTTTTGCCTGGCGGGCTTCTCTTCCGCTTCGATGCGCATCCATCTCGTCGGCGCGCCGCTGGACCTCGGCCAGGAGCGCCGCGGGGTCGACATGGGCCCTTCGGCCATCCGCGCGGCGCGGCTCGAGCGCGCTCTTGAGGCCTTGGGCCACGAGGTGGAGGACGAGGGAAACATCCACGCGCCGGAGATGGAGACCAAGCGCGTGAAGGACGAGAAGCTGCGCTTCCTCGACGAGATCGTGCGCGCCTGCGAGACGCTTGCCAACCGCGTCGAGAAGTGCTGCAAGGAGGGCGCTTTCCCGCTCGTGCTGGGCGGCGACCACTCGATTGCCATGGGCACGATGGCCGGCCTCGTTCGCGCGCGGGGCCGTCACGGCATCATTTGGTTCGACGCGCACGGCGACTTCAACACGTACGAGACCACGCCGTCGGGCAACATCCACGGCATGCCGCTTTCCGCCTGCTGCGGCCTGGGCCACCCCAAGCTCGTGAACATCGGCGGCATCGCGCCCAAGGCGGCGCCCGAGAACGTCGCCCTCGTGGGCGTCCGCAACCTCGATCCGGGCGAGAGGAAGCTCCTGCAGGACGCCGGCGTGCACGTGTACACCATGCGCGAGCTCGACGAGCGGGGAATCCGAAGCGTCGTGAAGGACGCCATCAAGGTCACGACGGCCGGGACGCAGGGCGTGCACCTGAGCTTCGACACGGACGTCCTCGACCCGGCGATTGCGCCGGGCACGGGCACGCCCTGGCCCGGCGGCCTCACCTACCGCGAGGCGCACCTTGCGATGGAGATGCTCGGCGACGCGGAGATCGTGACGAGCGCCGAGATCGTCGAGGTGAATCCGCTCCTGGACACGCGGAACAAGACCGCGGAGCTCTCGGTGGATCTCCTCTCGTCGCTGTTTGGGAAGCGGATCCTCTAGGACCGCCCTCGTCCCCCCGCGAAACCTTCATAACGGAACCCCGGCTTCCCGGGCCCCGTAGGTGGATCATGGTCCAAACCAACCTTTGTCCGAAGTGCTACCAACGCTACCATTCCGACTCGCACCTCTGCAGCCCAAGCGCGCTCGACAAGGCCCGCCGCACTCGCCCGGTCACCCCCCCGAAGGGCAAGTAGGCCCACGGAAGCCGTGGCCACGGCCCCCGTACTTTTCCGGTACCTTTTCGTAGTCCATCCCCGCTCGCCTGCCCATGGCGGCTCATTGGCTCGACGCCCTGCAGTTCTGGGTCGGATACGAGCAGCAGATCGAGATGCTCGCGCTCTACGCCGTGGGCATCTCGGCCTACACGCTTGTCATCTACGGCCTCTACCAGAACATCTGCCGCAGGAGCCTCGTGGCCACGGACAAGGGCGAATGGAACGCGCGCAAGCGCCTGCGACGCGCGCTGCGCTTCCTCGTGCTGTTCCCCATCATGTCCTTCGCCTTCTTCCTCGCGCTTGCGATCTCGCTCTTCTTCCTCACGAAGACGGACGCGGCAGGCTTCGAGCTTGCCGCAAGCCGCATCCTCCTCGTCTCCATGGCCGTCGTGGCCGGCGTCCGCATCACGGCCTACGTGAACGAAGGCGCCAGTCATGACCTTGCGAAGATCCTGCCGCTGGGCCTCCTGGGCGTCGCGCTCGTGCAGGATGGCCTCCTCACCTTCGAGAGCTTCTTGCCGAAGATGGAGACGCTCTGGAGCTTCCGCGACACGATCGCGCGCTACTTCCTTGCCCTCGTGGCCCTTGAGATCGTGTTGCGGACGACCTACCACATCGCCGCGCGCCGGCGTGGTCCGCCCGTGGCCGAGTCCGAGAGCCGTGGGCGGGACGAGCGCTCGCGAGGGCCGCCCACGGAGGCCGACCGCCGCGCGGCTTCCGAGGCCAACGAACGGGCCGTCCTGGAGAAGCTCAAGTGAGCGCTCCGCCCTCCTGGCTCGCCTGGGAGCGGGCCTACGCGCGGGCCTCCTTTGGCGTGCGCCCGGGCGCCGGGGCTCGGTGGCTCTCGCCCCATCTCGCGCGTCTGCATCCGGACGCGCGCGTGCTCGACCTTGGCTGCGGCAACCGTCCCGCCACGCGCGAGGCGGGCGCCGACGCGATCCTGCTCGACGCTTCCGCGGCCGCCCTTGCGGCTGCCGTCGGGCCCCGGCGTCTCCGCGCCGACGCCTGCGCGCTCCCGTTCCGCGACGCCTGCGTCCAAGCGATCGTCGCCCGGCACGTCTTCGGGCATCTTCGCGAGGACGAGCGCAAGGCCGCGTCGGGGGAGTGCCGTCGCGTGCTGTCCTCCGACGGCAGGATGCTCGTCGAAGCCTTCGCGCGGGGGGACCTTCGCGATCCGGGCACCGGCGTTGCGGTGCGCCAGGAGCTGCGGACGGGCTACGCGAGCGCCACGGAGGTTGCGTCGTGGTTCCCGGGGTTCTCCCCCGTCGAGCTTCGGGAGGAGTCCGTCGAGACGCGGTACGGCGCGCGCCGCCGCGTGGTGGGCGCCTTCGCGCCCACGTAGCGGGCAAGCGTCCGGGCGTTTCGCACCGCGTGGCCGCCGCGATCGTTGTTGTAGAACACGAACGCTTCGATCCCCTCGTCCGCGCGGCGTCGGATCCATCGCGCGTCGGACCGCAAGAGGGCGTCGGGATACCCGCTCCGATACCGCTCGTGCGGGCCGTGCCGGCGCACGTACGCGAAGCGGCGCGGCGCGGGCGCGCGGACGACGGGACGGGACAGGTCTCGCGTGCGTTGGCCCGGCGCGAGCACTTCGATGGGCCAATCGGAAAGCACGGCTTCCGCGCGCGCTCGCTCGAGGGCCGCGTACACATCTGCGGAAAACCAGCTCGGGTGCCGGAACTCGAAGGCGTGGCGAAGATCCCGGGCCGCAGCCGGCATGGCCGCGAGGAACGATTCGAGCCGCGAAAGGTCCTTGGGAAGCTCCGGCGGCAGCTGCCACAGGACGCAGGCGAGCTTGTTCGCGAGGACGGCGGCGCGCTCGAAGAAGAAGGCAAGCCAGGCGTCGGGCTCTCGCAGCTTCTTCACGTGCGTGAGCATGCGGCTTCCCTTGAGGACGAAACGGAAGTCGTCGGGCGTCCGCTTTCGCCATTGCGCGAAGGTCCGCTCGTCGGGGAGCCGGTAGAACGTGACGTTCAGCTCGACGGCGTCGAACTCCTCCGCGTAGCGCTCGAGCCATCGGGACGCGGGAAGGCCTCGCGGATAGAGAACGTCGATCCAGTGACGGTAGGCGAAGCCCGACGCTCCGATCCATGCGTGCGCCATCGCCACCCCGGTCGTCGGCGCCAGCCTCGTCGGCCATTCCCTTGGTCGTTGCGACGAGCTTGTCCCAACGGGCGAGAGCCCGCCCGGCCCTAGCCAAGAGGCGAACGGGCGGTGACGTACGTCCACGTGGCCTCGAACGTGGGGCGGTCCGAAAAAACGCGTTCCACGGCGCGCCGCAACAGCGTCCGCCTCGCCCGCACGTCCTCGTCGGACGCGGGCTTTCCGTCGACCTTCTCGGAGCCGCCGACCCATCCCAGGATTCCTTCGTGGTAGACGTCCAGGAACTGCGCCCACTCGTCCACGCGAACGGTGACGGGCCTTCGTTCCACGGACTCGACGCGAAGGCCCGCCCCCTCCATCGCCAGACGGTACGCGGACAGCGGCCGCGGCGGCAGGAAGTACTTGCGGCGCAGCGCGAGGTACGCCGAGCGGCGCGAGGGATCGGCAAGCGTCGCGCGCCATCGCGCGTACGCCGCGTCCTCGCGGACGACCGACTCGGCCGCTCGCGCGACGGCCTCCACGGTCGCGTCGAGGGTCCACGATCCCTCGGCCCCGGCTTCCACCGGCACGTTTCCCGATTGGGCAAGCACGAGACCGCCTGGCCGCAGGCAGCGAGCCCAGGAGGCGACGGTGGCGTCGAGGTCGTAGTACAGGTGCATCGCGTTCGTCGAGACGATCGCCGCGACCTTCCCCACAAGTGGGCCAAGGACCTCGTGGAGGTACTGGAGCCGCTGCTGGCCGTGGTCCATGCGCAGGAGGCGGAAGGCCGCGCGAGGATCGTCGCGCCGCTTTTCCAGGGCAAGCCGGAGGAACTTCGCGGACGAGTCGACGTTCACGGCGCCGAAGGCCTCATCGCCGGCCGCGCGCAGCAGCCTCTCGAGGAACAATCCTGTCCCACACGAGTAGTCCACGAGCACGCCGCCGTCTCGCGCCAACGGCGCCGCAGCGGCCACGGTGGGCTCCAGGTTCGCGTACCAGCTGTGGCCCCCCAGCGCGTCGTAGCGGCGGGCGAACTCGTCCACGGGTGCGCGCGTCCACGGCTCGTCCGGGATGCGCGGGAAACCCTCGGGGAACGGGACGGCCATCGCTTCCGGCAGGCGCTCGCGCGGCATGAACCCGCCGCAAGCATCGTGCCGGGGTAGAGCCATCGCGTGGCGTGGAGACGACGTTTGCCTCGCTGTGCTCCGTGTGCGACGCCCTCGCGCGGGAGCCTTCTCGCCTCGCCAAGGCGCGCCGGGTCGCCGACTTCCTTCGCGGCCTTTCGCCCGCCGAGATCGCGCCGGCGGGGAACCTCCTCGTCGGGCGCCCCCTTTCTCCGACCGACGCCCGCGCGCTTGCGGTGGGGACGGCGGCGCTGCGCGAGCGTCGCGGACCCCTCCAAGCCACGCTTTCCGGGGAGCCCCTCACGGTGCTTGCCGTCTGGCGGGCCTTCGACGAACTCGCCAACGTCTCCGGGCCCGCGTCGCGGCGTCGCCGCGAGCGCGCGCTCGAAGGGCTGTTCGCCCGCGCCGACGAGCGCGAGCGGCCGTGGCTTTGGGCCATCCTGGGGGGCGAGATGCGGCACGGCGTCCACGACGGCATCGTGCTCGACGGCGTTCAGCTTGCCACGGGCTGCGACCGCTTGGTCCTCGATCGCGCGCACCAGCTGCTCGGCGACGTCGGCGAGGTGGCCCGCCTTGCCGTCGTGGAGGGCTGCGATGCGACCCGGCGCGTGGGACTTCGGCTCTTCGTTCCCGTCCGGCCCATGCTTGCCGTGGCCACCGCGGACCTCGCGGAGGCGCTTTCGGAGGGCACGCAGCGGTTTGCGCTCGAGGCCAAGCTCGACGGCGTCCGCCTGCAGCTGCATCGTCAGGGGCGCGCCTCGCGCGTCTTCACGCGGCGACTCACGGACGTGACGGCAAGCTTTCCCGAGGCCGTTTCCCTCGCGGAGCAGCTTTCCGCCGACGCGTTTGTCGTCGAGGGCGAGGCCGTGGCGCTTTCGCCCGACGGTCGTCCGCGCCCGTTCCAGGACCTCTCGCGCCGCACGGTGCGCCGGCACGGCGTGGAAACGACCGCCCGTGACGTTCCCGTCCGCGTGCACCTCTTCGACGCGCTGCGGATCGGCGAGGAGAGCCTTCTCGACCGCCCCTACGAGGAGCGCTTCGCCGCGCTTTTGGCAATCGCCCCGGCCGAGTCGCTCGTCCCGCACGCGCGCCCCCGCTCCTTCGGCGAGGCGGAGGCGTTCTATCGCGCAAGCCTCGCGGAGGGCCACGAAGGCGTCGTGGCAAAGCTCCTCGACGCGCCCTACGCGCCGGGCGTTCGCGGCGGCGCCTGGCGCAAGGTGAAGGCCGCGGCGACGCTTGACGCCGTCATCCTTGCGGCCGAGTGGGGATCCGGACGTCGGCGGGGGTGGCTTTCGAATTACCACCTGGGCGTTCGCGCGGCCGACGGCGCGTGGGCCATGGTGGGAAAGACGTACCAGGGACCCACCGACGCGCTCTTCGAAGAGCTCACGGAGCGCCTGGCCGCGATCGCCGTGACCGAGGAACCCTGGGGGGTCCGCGTCCGGCCGGAGATCGTCGTCGAGATCGAATACAACGACATCCAGCGCAGCCCCCGCTACGAGTCCGGCCACGCGCTTCGATTCGCGCGCATCGCCCGCCTACGAGACGACAAGCGGCCCGAGGAAGCATCCACCCTCGACGACGTGCGGACGTTGGCGCGCGCGGGCGGTTCGCCCGGCCGGGACGCCGCCCGCTTGGCCGAACGTCCCCGAGCCCCCGACGATTCCGCTATATAAGCCGGACTCGACCACCTAGAATCGTACCGGCGAGGATACCCCATGGCGCCCGAAACGCCCGCCTTCCTGCAATCCCTGGCGAACCAGACTCGGGACGCTTTCCTTGCCGTCTCCGACGACGGCCGCGTGCTGTGCTGGAGCCCGGGAGCCGAAACCCTCCTTGGCATTCCCAAGGAGCGCGCGGTGGGCCTGCCCATGCTGGATCTCTCCGTTCCGCCCGAACGGCGCGCCGAGACCCGCGACGCGCTCGCCACAGCCCTTGCCAACGGCGCCGCCGTGTACGAGTCGATCCGCCGCCGCGGCGACGGGACCACGCTTCCAGTCTCCATCTCCATGGTCGCCGTGGAGGACCCGGCGACGCGCCGACGCGTCGTTGCCATCCGCGAGCGGCCGTTGACGACAAGCCCGGATCCCCGCAAGCTCTCCGCCGCGCGCCTGTCGGCCCTCCTTGAGGGACTCGGCTGCGGCGTCCTGTTCGAGGACGACGCCGGACGCACGATCTACCTCAACGAGACGCTCGCAAAGACGCTGCGGCTCCAAGGTCCGCCCGGATCGCGCCTGGGCCGCCCCGCCGACGAAGCCTTCCGCGCCGCCCCGCTCGCCGATGCCCCGGCCTTCCACGCCGAGACGCAAGCCCTGCGCGCATCGCCCCGCCCCGTCACGGGCAAGACGTTCGCGCTCGCGGACGGCCGCGTGCTCGAGCGCGACTGCGTGCCCGTGCTCCTCGACGGCGCGCCGCACGGGCGCATCTGGCTCTACCGCGACGTCACGGAACGACACCGCGCCAACGCGCGAATCGAGGAGGCCGAGGCCACGCGCGAGCGCGCGCTTGCCGAGCGCGACGCGCTCGCGCGCGAGCTTGCGGACCGGCCCGCCGCTTCCACCGTCGCGCCGTTGGAGGACGAGCCCGCGACGGACCGCGCGCCCGACGACGAGCTCGCCCGCCGATGGGAGCACGCCGAGCAGGCGCTCGTCATCGCCAGCCGAGAACGGGACGAGGCCCTTGCGCTTGCTTGCGCGCACGAAGCCTCGCTCGTTGCGGCCCGGCAGGAAGCCGAGCGGGCCAAGGAGACGGCCGCGCGGCTTGTCCGCGAGCTCGAAACGGCCCGCGTCACGGCCACGACCGATTCGATCGTCGCCGAACGCGAGGCGCTTGCCGCGCGCCTGGCCGACGCCTCCGCCCGCGAGGCGGCCCAACGCGCCACGATCGACGACCTCTCCCGCCGCTTCGAGGAGGCCTGCGAGCGGCTCGCCCGGCAGGACGAAAGCCTGGCCGACCTGCGCAAGCGCGACTCCGACCTTCAAGCAAAGTTGCTCGCCACGACCGCGGAAACCGAGGGATTCTCTCGCCGGCTCGCCGAGGCGCACGCCGAGCGTCAGGCCCTCGCAAGCGAGCGCGACACCCTTGCGCGGCAACTTGCGCAGGCCGAGCATCAAGCACGGGAAGCCGAAGCCGCCCAAGCGGCGCTTTCCGGCGAGCGCGACGCCTTCCACCTCCGATGCGAGCGTCTCGCCTTTGCCCTGGAAGGGGAGCGCCTTGCTCGACTCGACGCGCATCGCCGCGCCGCCGACGCGAAAGCCCTCCTCGCCGAGGTGGCGCGCGGCCGCGAGGAGATCGAGCGTCAGCGAGACGAAACGCACGCGCGTTGGATGGACGTAGCCGCGCGCGCGACGTCGCTTGCCGCCGACCGGGAGACGCTTTCGGCTCGCGCGGTCGAAACGGCCCGCGAACGCGACGGCTTGGCTCGCGAACGGGACGACCTCCTGCTGCGCGTCTCCGAAGAGCTCGAGCTTCGCCGCGCGGCCGAGAACGCCGCGGCGCAGGCGCTCGAACGCCTGGGCATGCTGGCCCACGAGCGCGACGAGCAAAACCGGACCCTTTCCGATCTTTCCACGCGCGCGGCGGAACTCTCCGCGCGCCTCGACGCCGAAGGCCACGCGCGGAAGCGGGCCGAGACCCTTCGCGACGAGACGGCGGCGCACGCCGAGCGGCTTGCGGCCTCCCTCGCCGAGCGCGAACGGGATCTTGGCGAGGCCCGCCGCCGTGGCGAGGCACTCGCCTCCGAGCGCGACGCGCTCCGCGCCGACCGGGACGCGGTCACGGCGGAACTCTCGCAAACCGCCCTCGCGCTCGACCGCGCGCGCGTCGCGCTCGCGCAGGCTGCCCAGGCGCACGCTCGCGAGTCGTCGGCGCGCGAAACCCTCGCGCGGGAGCTCGACGTCGCCCACGCGGAGGTCCAAGCGCTCTCCGGCAAGCTCGCCGCCGCCACCGAACGCGCGGCGCAGGCCCACGCCGAGACGCAACGGTGGGAAGCCGCCTGCATCGCCGCCGCCGACGAGCGGGAGCACGCGCGCGGCAAGCTCGCCTTGCACGTCGAAACGGAGCGCCGGTTGCGCGAAGAGCTCGCGGACCGGCACGAGCGCATCGAGGCCCTTTCCGCCGCGGGCCGCTCCCAATCCGCCGAGATCGCGAGTCGGCAGGAGCTCCTCGAGCAGGCACGCGAGCGCCTGGCCGAATCCGCGTTGCGCTGCGAGCGCCTCGAAGCGGAGCTCGCGCAGGCGCGCGACCACGCCGCCCACGCCGCCGACGCGCGCTCGCGCGTCGAGGCCGCCCTGGCCGAACGATCGCAATCCTTGTCCGCGGCCCTCGCCCGCGCGCGCGAGCTCGAAAAGGACGTTGCAAGCGCCCGCAAGCAGGCGGAGACCCAACGGAGCGAGCGTGCGCGCGCGGAGGGCGCGCGCGACGAGATGGCCCGCGCCCGCGAGGCGCTCTCGGCCGAGCTTTCGAACCTCCGGCGCGAAGCCGGAGGCCTTCGCGAGGAATTGCGCACCGAGCGCGCCGCCCGCGAGGGGCTCGAGGCCCGCGTGGCGGAGGCCACGCGCGCGCTCGACGAGCTTCGCACGGCCGCCGATCGCGCGCGCGAAGACCTGGCGCGCGCCGAAGGCCGGCTGGAGGAGGAGTCGACCCGACGCGCGGCCGCCGACGACCTCCTCGCAAGCGTTCGCGCGGCCGTCGACGAGCACCTGGGAGCCGGTTCGGACGGGAAGGACGAGACGCCGCCGGCGCGCGACGAGTATGGGACCGGCCTCAACTAGGGGCGCTACTCGATCGGGCGTCGAACGACCGCGTGCATCGACAAGCGGAAAGCTTCGAAACCCGCTCGTCGTTGGCGAGGCCATGGGCATGATGCGTTCGACGCGGGAGACAAAGGAGCGGTCCGCCGTGCGCGGCGAGCCCACGCAGGACGAGGTCCGCAAGCGCGCGTTTGAGATCTACGTCCGCCGCGGCCGGCAGCCGGGGCGCGAGAAGGACGACTGGGCGCAGGCGGAGCGGGAGCTTCGCGAGGAGCGCCAAGGCGCGCGCTAGCCCCGCTGCGATGAATGTTCATCGCACGCGGACGGGGTCGGGAAAGTCGCGGTAGAGCGCGGAGCGGAAGTTCGTCACGTTCGCGTAGACGGCCGCGTGGAGCTTCTCCGTCTCGCCCGCGCGCGCGGCGGCCGCGGAGAAGGCGGCGTCGAGCTGCGCGAGGTCTCGCGTCTCGATTGCGATGTGGAACTCGCCAAGCTCGCGGGGCCCAAGGCCAAGCTTCCGCCGCTGCAGGCGCCAGCCCTCGAGCAAGCCCTGCTTCTGCAGGTGGCCGAGGTAGGCGTCGACGGCTTGCGCGAACTCGAGGTCGCGGTGGGAGTTCTTCAGGTCGACCCAGATGTGGTAGGTGTCCACGCGACGGCAAGCCGCGCGGGGGGACTTGAGGCTGACGGCGCCGGGGTGGCTTCGCGCGGGGTCCGCGGCGTGCCGAGCTCCCGCACGACGCGGGGAAGCTCGTCGATGCGCGAGAGCTCGAAGTGAGGCTCGTCCTCGGGTCGCGTGGAGGCGAAGCGCGGCTGCGTTCCGTAGGCGGCCTGCGCGGTCCAGAGCCCAAGCGCGCGGGCGGGGCGCACGTCGCGGGCCGGGTGGTCCCCCACCATGAGCACCGCGGACGGGGGGTGATGGAGGCGGGCGAGGAGCTGTCGGTAGGGTTGGTCGTCGGCCTTGCCCTGGAGCGTGTCGTCGCGCGTGACGACGAGGTCGAAGAACGGGAGCAGGCGCAGCCGCGACAGCCGCGCGAGGGCCTTCTCGCGGGGAGCGTCCGTCACGATCGCAAGGAGCAGGCCCTCGCGCACGAGCTCCACGAGCGTGCGCGCGGTCCGGGGGTAGGGTTCGAGGTGGGCGTCCTTGGCCCGAAGGTAGGCGACGATGCCGGCTTCAAGAAGCGTCGGATCGGCGGCGCCGCACGTGTTTTCGAGGAAGGCGCGGAAGCCCCGGTCGCCATCGAGGCCGGCCTCCTCGTAGGCCCGCCAGAGCGTTTCGGTGGCAAGCGCGGGTGGGAGATCGAGGCCGGCGTCCACCATGGCCAACGCCGCCGCTTCCGCCGCCAGGCGCTTGTACCGGAGGAAATCGACGAGCGTGGAGTCGAGGTCGAAGGCGACGGCGCGGAGGGTCATGGTTCCAAGCAGAGGAAGGCTCTTGGCCCATGAGAGCCTACGGTCGGATCGTTCGATTGGGCATCGAACGATCATACGGCGGCGTCAAGCCGCCGCTGTGCGGTGCCCGGTCGGGAAGGTCCCATGACAGTCGTGCTCGCGACGGTCGGATTCCACCCGGAGAAGGTGCTGCCCGCGCTGCGGTCGCACGAGGACAAGGAGGCGCTCGTACTTTTTCACGACACGGACGCCGACGGCAAGAGCAAGCGCGCCGCGCGGGCGGCTCGCGAGGACGCGCGCAGGCTCGGACTCGAGGCGGAGCTCGTGGCCGTCGACGCGTTCGATCTTGTCGCCACCTGCCTTCGCCTCCGGCGGGAGATTCGAAAACGGAGCGCCGCCAGGCGCGAGGTCGTCGTGAGCATCGCCGGCGGCACGCGCGTGCTGCAGGCCGCAGCACTCCTGGCCGGCGTGCTCGAAGGCGTGCGCGTGACGCACGTGAACGAGCGCACGAACGTCGCCCAATCCCTGCCGCTTCTTCGACTCTCCGCCGCGGAGATCCTTTCGCCCAAGCGACGCCGCGTCCTCCTCTTCGTCCGCGATCGTCCCGGTTGCCAGGCGCGCGACATCGCGCAGGGCCTCTCCCTTGCCAAGGGGACGGTAAGCCACCACGTCCGCGAGCTTCGCAGGCGCGGCCTCGTCGAAGGGGAGCCCGATCCCGACGACAGCCGCTCCGAACGCCTTCGCGCCGTGCCGAGCGCCGAGCTTCTCCTGGCGGAATGACCGTGCGCACCCTCGTCGTCGTGGCCGCCGCCAAGGACGATCTTGCAGCCCCGCGACGAAAGCTCGGGTACGACCGCCTCGCGCTCGTGGCGCCGGAGGGTCGCGGCCGGGCGCTTGCGTCGGCCCTGGGCGAGGAGGCCACGGTCCTCGAGGTCCCGCCCGACGACGTGCTCGGGTGCCTCCGGGCGATGGAGGGGCTCTTGGCAGGATTGCCCGACTCGACGCGCGTGGCCGTGGACGGCGGCACCGGCGCCATGAGCCTTGGCGCCGTGCTCGCGTGCCTCTCGCGCGGCGTCGAGGCCTGGTTCCTCGAGCACAAGCCCGTGTGCCTGCCGGTCCTTCGCGCGATGCCCGTGGCCGGTCGGTTCGGCGGCGACGAGCTTGCGGTCCTTGCCGCCCTCGACGGGCGGCGCGCGCACGGGGATCTGGCGCGGCGGGCCGGATTGCCGCTTGCGCGCGCCAGGGCGGCGATGCTCTCGCTGCGGCGGCATGGCGCGCTTGGAAGCGACGCTACGCAAGCGTGGCCGACCGACCTTGGCTCCTACTATCGGAAGGCCCTCGTGGAGAAGCCCGACTAGGGAAAGGACCGCGAGGCGGCGGGGACCTCTTCGGCCGCCGGAACCGACCCGCCGGCGAGCGGATGCGCGCCGCATTGGATGCAGAAAGCAAAGCCCGCGTCCAGCCGTGCCGAGCATTCGACGCAGCGGGGCCCCTCGGTCTTGCCCTTCGCCGCGCCGGCGGCCGAGAAGGACAGGAGCAGCAGGAGCCACATCGCAAAGCCGAGGACGAGGCCCATCGGGAGGACGACGGCGGCCACGACGAGGAACATGACGAGCACCGCGCCCATCGTGCCGTAGACGAACCGCGGATTCACCGGGGGCGCAAGCGCGGGCTGCGGCATGGTCGACGATCTTCGAGGTAGGATGGATCAATTTTAGGTTTGCGAGACAATTTGTGGTGAGTACGCAAACGTTGAAGAGGAGACCCCGCTCGCCTTGCGTCAGGCGAGCCGCCGCTGGCGTCCGTCCCCTTGGACGGTCGGGCGCCGAGTCCTCGCCGCGGGCCGCTTGCGGGCGCGCCGCGCGCGGGGAACCGCGCCTTCGGCCTTCTCGCCCGCCGCCTCGGCCATCGCCTTGAGCGAGGCGATCTCCTCCTCCAGGATGGCGATGAGCTTTCGGCGCTGCGAGGCGGACTGGAAGGCTGCGCTCCACGTGCTCCACGCGGTCGCCGCGGCGCGTTTGTGCGCGAGCTTGTACTTCACGCCCTCCATCTCCGTCTCGTACGTGTTGGCGTCGAGCTTCTTCACGCGCTGGTGCGCGAGGACGTACCAATGGTACTCCGTTCCCACGGGCGCGCCGGACCCTGTGGGCGCCTTGCCGCGCCGCCGCTTGGTGGCCGCGTAGTGGATCGACCACTTGTCCGGCGTGACTTTGCGTTCCTTCCACGCGCCCTCCCCGTACATCCAGTTGTGCACGCCGCCCACGCGCATCCCCGTGTACGCGCGGCCGCCGAACTCCTTCCGGACGTTGTACGACGCCGACGGGTCGGACGGCTCGACGGGCGTGCGGTCGGAACGACGGGCGGCCATGCGGAACGCTCGCCTCGCCGGCACTTACGCCTTTTGCGACAACGCGCGGTGCCTAGCGCCGCACGGACGCGCCGTGCTTCACGAAGGTTCCCTCGTGGAACTCCGTGATGGCCTGCTGCAGCTCCCGCCGGTCGTTCATCACGATCGGG
>DATLFM010000009.1 GCA_035541015.1 Candidatus Thermoplasmatota archaeon | reverse complement strand
CGCGTGGTTCCTGCGCGAGCTCGGACGCGAGGTCGTGCTGCTCGAGAGCGGAGTGCTCGCCGGCGGGGCCTCCGGCCGCAACGCCGGCTTTGTCATCACCGGGCTTGGCGAGCACTACGCGAACTCAATCCGCACCTACGGCGAGAGCGACGCGCGCGAGATCTGGCGCATCAACCACGCAAACGTGGACCTCGTCGAGCAGGTCGTGCGCGACGCCAAGCTCGCCGACGCGTGCGGCTACGCGCGGCGCGGCGGCCTCACGATCGCGAGATCGCCGCAGGAATGGGACGTCCTCCAGGAAAGCGCGCGGCTGCAGAACCGCGACGGGTTCGGCGGAACGCTCGTTCCCGCGGACGATCTCAACGAGCGCCTCCAAAGCGTCGGATTCGCGGGCGGAATCCTCCAGCCGCGCGACGGCGAGATCAACTCCGCGCGCTTCGTGCGGGGCCTTGCGCGCGCGGCCGAGTCGCACGGCGTGCGCGTCTTCGAATCCTCGCCCGTGCGCGCGATCGTCCGCGAGGGCGGGCGCTGGCGGCTTGCGCTTCCGGGCGCCACCGTCGGCGCCGAGCACGTGGTCGTCGCGGCAAACGCGTGGGCGCGATCCCTTTCGCCCTACCTTGCCGCGCACACGTTCCCCGTGCGCGCGCAGGTCCTTGCGACCGACGTCCTGCGCCATCCCGGCTTCGACCTCCCGGTGTACTGCGACTACGGGTACGAGTACTGGCGAGGGTACGAAGGGCGCGCCATCGTGGGCGGCGAGCGGCCCGCGGACCGCGCCGCCGAGTACACGGACGAGGACGCTTTGAACCCGAAGGTCCAGGCGGGACTCCTCTCGTTCCTCTCGGAGCACTTCCCGACCGCGCGCCCCGTCGTGACCCACCGCTGGAGCGGCATCATGTGCTTCTCGGAGGACGGGCTTCCCATCGTGGGCGCGCTCCCGGAGGGGCCCAACCTGTGGTGCGCGGCCGGCTTCACGGGGCACGGTTTCGGCTACGCGCAGGTGAGCGCGCGTTGGATCGCCGAAGCCATCCTGCGCGGAAAGGACGGGATCGCCCCGATCCTGCGCGTGGGCCGCGTCTTCGACGGCCGCAAACGCCCGCAATGATCAGAAGGCCGGCTCGAACGTCTCGTCGGAAAGCGCCCGCGGCCGCGGGAGTCCGCGGCGGCTCAGCCACGCCTCGACGGCGTCCGGGTTGCGCGCCCGGAAGCGGACGACGTGCCGGTTGCACTCCCACGCGAGGCCCGCGACCTCGAGCCCGTCGCGGCTTGCCGCCGCGCAGAACTCCGCGAGCGCGCTTGGCTCGGCGCCCAGTTCGACTTCGAAATGGCGCATGGTTTCGCCCCGGTTTCCCATGGACGCGTCGCGGCTAGGACCTTCTCAAAGCGGAACAATGGGCGGTGCCGTTGAAGGATTCGAGTCCAGAAACGGCGAAAAGAAATTATGACCCTAAAAGAGGGCGCGGGCAAGGTGCGCCTCGCCCGCGTTCGTTCACCTACCAGCCGAGGACCTTCTTTGCCGTCGCGAAGTGCTCGGGCGAAGGCTCGATGCAAAGCTCGACCTCTCCGGGGCGCTCGCCCGCGAAGCCGTACATGGAGTCGATGTTGACGCCCGAGTCGAAAAGCTCGCGGCAGATCGTGGCAAGCGCGCCCGGCGTGTTGGGCACCGAGCGCGTGAGCACGTCGCGCGTCACGAACGGGATGTTCTTCGTCCGAAGCCACGCCTCGGCCGTCGGCGCCGACGTGGGCGTCACGGTGAATCGGAAGGTCCCAAACTCGGCGCCCGGCACGCAGGCCATGCCGGTGATGTTCACGTTGGCGCGCGCAAGCCCCGCGCAGAACTCCGCAAGCGATCCCGGCCGGTTCTGCAAGCTCACCACGAATTCCTTCGTCATTCGCGAATCACCCACCCACGGGAACGCGGGGGACCGTCAAGTGCGCGTTGCAAAGTGCGAAACCGACCTACGGGAGGACGTTGACAGTTTCGAGGATCGGTTGCGTGGCCGTCGTCAGGTCGTATTAGCGGTCTTGCACGACGACCGTGTCGGCAACGACGTCGCCCAGACGCTGGTCGAGCTCCGTCCGCGACAGGAGCCACGCGTCGGCGGCGAGCACGACGTAGCCCGTGAGAGCCGCGCCGTCCAGCAGGAAGACGCCAAGAGGAAGGAGCATGGCGTGGAGCGCAGCGGGGACCCACGGCAAGCGGAAGAGGTTTCGGACAAAGCAGGCGAGCAGGCTTGGCATGCGCCCTTCCACCGTCGCAACGCGAAGGCCGAACAGGCGCTTCCCCGGCGTGGCCGCCCAGGCGTACTCGAAGAGCGTGAAATAGGCGAGCGCAAGCGGCAGCGCAACGAGGAGCACGAAGACGGACGCGCGCGCGAAGGCCGGCGCGTCGGGAAGCGCCGGCAAGAGGACGCGGAACAGGAGCGCGATCGCAAGCGCGCCCACGACGCCAAGGAGGACAAGCGCGTCCACGAGGAAAGCCGCGAGCCGCAGCGCCGCCGAGGCCGTCCGAGGCGGCGGCGGGCGGACGAACGCGCGCGGCAACCCCGCAAGCTCGGCCACGACGTCCCGCGCCGCCGCGTGGGCTTCGAGCGCCGTGGCCCGCGTGGAACGCAAGCCGGAGAGGCCGAGGATCTCCCGCGCGCGGCGGAAGAGCGTGGGCGACATGGAGTCGGGCGAGCGCGTCGAGAGCGCGTCGGCCACCGCGGCGCGGGCCGCCTCGCGCGAGCGGTCCCATTCGCCCCGCCAAAGGTGCGCCTCCGACCGATCCAGGGCCGCCATCGCGCGCTGCGTCGCGGCGGAGGCGGGGCTTCGGGCGAGGGCCGCGAGCGCGCGGCGCCGGTCGTCGGCGCCTGCGTCCACGCGCGCGAACACGGCGACGGGCCGCGCGCGCGCCAAGCCGACCAGGACGGCGCACGCGAGCATCGCCAACGTTCCGGTGAGGGGAACCATGTCGAAGGCGCCCGCGCCGCCGATCGAGACGACGCCGGGCTCGGGCCAGAGCGCGTAGTGATCGAGGATGGCGCCCGCGTTTGCCAGGTCCGCGCCCACAAGCGCGCCGAGGCTTCCGGAGGCGTACGCGACGGGGAGCGAGCGGGGAAGATCGCGGATGGAGACGGCCAGAGCGAAGGCCGCGGCCACGACGGGCGGGAAGAAGAAGGCGGGGAACTCCGCGAAGACGCCGATTGCCGGATCGAAGCGCGCCACGTGGTGCGCAACGAGCGCGACGAGGACCGTCCCCGCGAGGGCCGTGACGCCCACCACCCGCAGGCGCCCGGACTCGCGCGAGCGGGCGATCCACAGGCCGGCGATGAGGATCGGGAGCAAGCCGCCGCCCAGGTTGAGCGCGATCCACGTTCCGCCCACCGGGGCAAGCGGAACGTTCAGCGTAACGCCCACCACGGGACCCAGCGCCAGAAGGAGCACCTCGCGCTCTCCAAAGCCGACCTCGGCGAACACGTCGGTGCGCCGACGGAAGAGAGCCCACGCGCCAAGGAGGGCCACGGCCGCCAGGAGCAGGGGCCAAGGCGCAAGCGACCCGAGAACCGCGAGCGGTTCGAGCACCGGCGGGAAAATCGGCGCTTTCCCATAACGCTTTCTCCGCGGGCCGACGGAGGGATTCTTGGACCCTCCACCGATTCCCTCCCGTGGTCGGCGAAACGGTCTGGTTCGTGCCCGCCGACGGGCCGCCCGAGGCCTTCCTCGACGCCCTGCGCGTGGCGCTTTCGAGGCGGGGAATGACGATCGCCTCCGCGCGGGCGTACGACTTCGTGGCGCTCCACCGGCGGACGCGCGTGTACGTCCGCGCGGGCCCCCACGGACGGGGGGTGGAGCTTTGGCTCAAGGTCAAGGCGCCCTTGTTCGGCCGCGGCGACCAGGCCCTGCAGGAGGTGCAAGCCGCCTGCCAGGAGGTCCAAGCCGCGCTTGCGGAGCGGGCCGCCCAATTCGCAGGGAAGAAATAGGTTCCCCTTGCATGCGGGGGCCATGAGCGGCCGAAGCCTTGCCGCGTGCGCGGCCACGATCGCCTTGGTCTTCCTCGCCGGCTGCACGGGGCCGGGCCTGAGCAACGCGAACGTCGTCAACACGCAAAACCAGTTCTCGATCGCGTGGACCCTGGGAAGCCACACCGAGAGCAAGACCTACACGT